>DATBRX010000171.1:0-3715 GCA_036560085.1 Candidatus Limnocylindrales bacterium | reverse complement strand
ATGTCGAAGAACGTCACCCAGACAAGCAGCGCCATCAACAGCACAAAGCCCGTCAGATAGGCGAGCCGCTCGGCGGCGACGCTGATCCGGTTGCCCGTCGCGCGCTGGATGAGCGCGACCGCGACGCGACCGCCATCGAGCGGCGGGAACGGCAGCACGTTCACGACAGCCAGGTTGGCCGACAGCACGCCAAAGAGCCACAGCAACCAGATGGGCTGGCCGATCGAACGGACCTGGCCGATGATGTCGACCATCCCGACCGGGCCAGAGACGGGCGGGTTGCCGATGTTGGTCACGAGCTGGCCCAGGCCGCGCAGCACGATCGTCGCGGCGTCAATCGTCCGCCGCGCGCCGAGCGACATCGCGGTAAGCGGATCGTGGGTGATGTTGCTCGGAACGAAGCGCAGATCGCGAATGCCCAGCGCGCCCTGGTCGGGCCCGGGCTGGCGCAGGGTCACCGCGACATCGCGCACCTCACCTGCGGCGTTGCGCACCGTGAGCGTCACCTGCTGACCGGCGTGGGCGCGCAAATAGGTGAGCGCCTGTGCGGCATCATCGATGTGGTCGAACACCGGGAACCGCTGGCCGTCGATGGCGATGATGAGGTCGCCGCTGTCGTCGTAGTTCTTCGTGCCGTCGGGATTGACGCTCAGGAGCTTGCTGCCGACGAGGCCGACCGACGCCGCCGGCGACGCGGCGTCCACCTGGCCGATGCGGATGTCGGCCACGGGGTCAGAGACACCGGCGATGAACGAGAACACGACAAACGCGAGGAGGAAGTTCATGAGGACGCCGGCGAGCAGGATCGCCAGGCGCGTCCGGAGCGGCTTGTTGACGAAGGCGTCGTCCTCGACCGACTCCCCCTCCTCGCCTTCGAGCTTGACGAAGCCGCCAATGGGCAGCCAGTTGAGGGTATACATCGTGCCCTTGCTATCCGTGCCGAGGACCCTGGCGCGCGGCGGGAAGCCAATACCGAACTCGTGGACACGCACGCCAGAGCGGCGCGCGACGATGAAGTGGCCCAGCTCGTGGATGACTACCAGCACGACGAGGAAGCCGAGCAGCAGGACGACGTTGATCAGGCCGTTACCCAGGCCTATGAAGTCGAACATCAGGGTCTAGACGCTCCAGCGGGTGTGGCAGTTGCGGCCCAGGCACGGACTTCCGCGTCGAGCGCGAGCAATTCGGGCAGGTCAGGCGCCGCTCCATCGCCGAAACGCACCACCGCGTCGGCACACACATCGGCGATGCCGGTGAAGCTCAGGCTACCGGACAGAAAGCGCTCGACGGCGATGTCGTCGGCAGCGATGAGCGCGGCTGACGCGCGCGGACCCTGCTGGCCCGCCTGACGGCCGATGTCCAGGGCTGGGAAGCGCTTGGCATCGACGGGTTCGAAGCCCAGGGTCGGTATGCCCGCGGCCGCAAGGCGCGGCGCAGGCGACGGCAGACGCTCCGGGTAGGTGATGGCGTACTGGATGGGGAGACGCATGTCGGGCAGTCCCAGCTGAGCCTTGATTGAGCCGTCTACGAACTCGACCATCGAATGGATGACGCTCTGCGGATGGACGACGACGTCAACCTGATCGTCGCCGAAATCGTAGAGCCAGCGCGCTTCGATCACTTCGAGCGCCTTGTTCATGAGTGTCGCCGAGTCGATGGTGACCTTCGCGCCCATGCGCCACGTGGGGTGGGCCAACGCGTCGGCCGGGGTTGCCGATCGCAGGCGGTCGGCCGACCAATCGCGGAACGGCCCGCCGGACGCGGTCAGGATCAGGCGCGCAACGTCCTCGCGCCGCTCCCCGGTGAGGCATTGCCAGATCGCGGAGTGCTCGCTGTCTATGGGGCGCAGCCAACTGAGCGCGCCGGTCGCCGCGTCCCGGAAGCCGTGCCTCGCCGCCAGGTCGCGCGCCAGCGGCATCACCAGGTGCCCGCCACTGACGAGCGTCTCCTTGTTTGCCGTCGCCACCAGCTTGCCACGCTCGAGCGCGGCGAGGGTCGGCACGAGGCTCACGATGCCCGGCGTGCCAACGAGCACGAGATCGACATCGGGGATCGCGGCAATCTCGGCCAGCGCGCCCGGTCCGTCCTTGGCCAGAGCGGTGTAGGCCGGCTTGTGGCGAGCGACCTGTTCGGCGAACGCGGCCTCGTCGCGGCCCGCGGCCAGGGCAATCACAACGAAGCGGTCGCTGTGCGCCTCGAGGACGTCGAGCGCCTGCCGCCCGATCGAGCCCGTGCTCCCTAGCACCGCGACTCGGACCCTGTCGCTCACAGCCACGAGGTCGCCGATAACCCGGCACACACGAAGAGAGCCGTGTAAAGCGCAGGCGCCGCGATCAGGAACGAGTCGACCCGATCCAGGAACCCGCCATGGCCCGGGATCAAGCTCCCGGAATCTTTCACGCCCGCCGCTCTCTTGAGCATCGACTCGACGAGGTCACCCAACTGCGCGGCCACGGCAATGATCAGTCCCAGGACCACGCCGCCAAGCGCAGCCATACCCGCTCCGGTCGCCAGGAGGGCACACACAGCGACCGCGGCAATCGTCCCTCCAATGGCTCCGCTCCATGTTTTCTTCGGTGAGATGTGGTTCATGAAATGGCCGCGCGGATAGAAGCGTCCGACAACGTAAGCCGCGCTGTCGAGCGTCCACACCGTGGCTACCAGGATTAGGAGCCAGATCTTGCCGCTGTTCATCGGGTAGCCGAACAGTGCGCTGTCCGCTAAGTCCGGCCCGATGCCCACGAAGAGGACCATGAAGCCGAGCATGCCCGCGTACAGGGCTGCCATCACCGTGCCGATCCAGATGCGCAGGCCGATCGCCGGGTCTGCCTGCGCCACGGCTACGACCGCGGCGGCGATCACCAGGATCGCGATGCCCGGCGCGATAACGAGGTGACGGAGCTCAAAGCTGGCTTCGACCGAGGCGCCGACCCAGAACACCGCCAGCGGAGTCCAGATCACGGCGAGCCAGGTCGATGCAGGCAGGCCGGCACGACGGAACAGCTGCGCGGCCTCGTATGCGACAAACGCCGACAGGACGGCAATGCCCAGCGCCAGCCAGACGTCACCGATCACGAACAGGATCACGACGACCGGCACGAGCACGGCCGCGCTGATCAGACGGGTGCGCATATCCCGAAGGCTACCTGCACCAGATGACCTGACGTGGGGCGGTTGAATGCACCGGAGCGGGACGCGCGCAGCCCGGAATCTGGCTCAAGTTCGGTGAATCCAACCGTGGAACGGCAGGATTGATCGAAAATCAGGCCCGGGCAAGGCGGAAAGCGGTGTATTCGAACGTGGGACGGCAGAGGCGCCGGCCAGATCGGTCCCATCCGCCCGGCTAGCGGCCGAAGCGGCGGCTGCGGCGGGTGAACTCGGCCAGCGCTGCGTCCAGGGTCGCCGGCGCGAAGTCGGGCCACAGCACGTCGGTGAAGTACAGCTCCGCGTAGGCTGCCTGCCAGATCAGGAAGTTGCTGATCCGCTGCTCGCCCCCGGTGCGGATGAGCAGGTCCAGCTCCGGTCCATCGGCCGTGTAGAGGCGGGCGCGGATGGCCTCCTCGTCAATGTCTGCTGGCATCAGGCCGTCGGTGACGGCGCGGCGCACGGCGTCAACGATCTCTGACCGGCCCGAGTAGTTGAACGCCACGTTCAAGGTCATGCGGTGACCGGCCTCGGTCGCCGAGAGCGCGTCGGCCACAGAGGCGCGTGTCTG
>DATBRX010000170.1:0-4118 GCA_036560085.1 Candidatus Limnocylindrales bacterium | reverse complement strand
ACCCCATGGGCCAGGACGAGGAGCTGACGCCGATCATCCTGATCCGCGCCACGAGTTAGGCGGGCGGTCCTTTCAGGAACCACATGCCGGAGTCGTTGCCCGGAGTGTCGCGCGCGATGACGATCACCGGCCGTCCCGACGGCAGCAGAGCAAACGCTGCATCGTCCCAATATGTTCGCGCTGCGTCGACCATCTGTTCCACGAATGCACCACTGCCGTTGCTGGCGAAGATGAGGCCGCCAGTCGACTTCTCTGCCGTCAGCTGCACCACCCCCGCACGTACGCCAAGTCCGCTCAGATCACCGTCCGGCAGAGCGGCTATGGGGTCCGACCAGCCGTCCGGTCCCCGCTTTGCGACGAAGACAGGGTGAACACCAGAGGTGCCGCCGGTCCACGCGGCCCAGGTCTCACCAGTGACGGCATCGAATGCAAGAGCTGAGTCCCACAATGTTCCGGACGCGTCCGAGGTGCCGGGCAGGGGTTCGATCACGAAGCTGCCGTTCGGCTTCTGATCGGCGTAGCGCATTGCATTGGCACCGGCGAAAAGGACCCCTACGCGGCCATCCGCTTTGAGAACGAGGCTCGGCTGCTCGCCACGCTGAACCAATGGCTGTGTCTGCCAGGCGCCGGAGACGTCCGCGCCAAACACGACTGGTCCGTAACGGTGGCCGTAGTCTCCCGGTAGCTCCCACGCGAGGTACACCCGACCAGCGCGCACCGCGAGTGACGGACTAACCGCTCCGGTGCTCTCTCGCTGGACGGGCGCGCTCCATGTGCCGCCGACGCTGTTGACGATGAAGATGCCGTCGCTCCCGGCTGGCGCGCAGTCGGTGCAACGCCAATAGACGAAGGCGATCCAAACCGACCCGTCGCTGGGATCGACGGCGATCGCCGCCTGGCCTGCCATGCCGATCTCCTCAAGATCGGAATACCACGGCGCCACCACCTGCTGCGCGACCCAGTCACCCGACGCGTTCGTCAGGTACCAGATCCCGTCGTTGTCGGCAGCAGCCGCTGCGATGTGAACCCTGCCAGCTGCATCGACTGCAACGGCAGGCTGCGAGAACCCGCCACGGGCGACGTGTTTGGCGGCTGGCCACGCGACCGGCGTAGGCGTCGCTGTCGGAGTCGCTGTCGGAGTCGCTGTCGGAGTCGCTGTCGGAGTCGCTGTCGGAGTCGCAGTGGGCGTGGCCGTCGGCGTGGCCATAGGGGTTGCTGACGTGGTCGGGCTCGGCGTTGGGATCGCAGAGGGTGTGGGCGTCGGCTGTGGGGTCGGCAGGAGAGTGGGGATCGCCGTCGCCGTTGGCGCAGGGGTGGGTGTGATGGTCGGAGCAGATGTACAGGCCGCCAGTGCGAGCACGATCAGCGCGGCGGCCATCGTGTGACTGTGCATATGCCGACTCGGTGTCAGTTTCGACATGCGACCTACCTCCATGACCAGTAGATGCCTCTCGAGCGTCAGATGACACCGTCGGAGTACAGGACGCGCTACGTATGGGCCCTACGTGTCGTAGACGTGGCCGCCGAGAGTCAAGTGTCGGATGTCCCGATTTTCTCGATGCCCAGAAATGTGCCCGCTATCTAGTGGTACAGTCTCCTCAAACCACTACCTGTAGTGGCTAACCAGCGAGGTATTGCCGCCTGTGCGTTGCCCTAACTGCGGGGAGAGAGATACGCGCGTCGTCGATTCGCGCGAGATCGACGATGCCGCAATCCGCCGTCGCCGCGAGTGCAACCTGTGCGCCACGCGCTTCACGACCTACGAGCGCATTGATGCCGCGCGCCTGACCGTGCTCAAGAGCGACGGCAAGCGCGAGGAGTTCGACCGCGAGAAGCTCGCGTCAGGGCTCGCCAAAGCCCTGACCCGGCGGCCTGTCCCTGAGGACGCGGCCCAGAAGGCAGCCGAGGAGATCGAGACGGCGCTGCGCGCGCGCGGCACGTCGGAGGTGCCGTCGCGGCTCATCGGCGAGGCGGCGATGGCCAAGCTGCGCGAGCTCGACCAGATCGCTTACATCCGCTTTGCCAGCGTCTACGAGTCGTACGAGGGCCTCGAAGACCTGCGCAAGGAGGTCGACACGTTGCTCGCTGAGCGCGAGGTCGAGCCCGAGGCGCGCGGTGGCGGCGGTGGCAGCGCGGCCGGGAAGCGCTACCCCAAGCGCTAGAGCGGCTTCGCCAAGAAAATCGTGTAGCCGAAGCCAATCGCTGCAATGACCAGTGGCGTCGCGAACGCGGCGCCGAGTGCCCAGGCGTCTGAGGGTCGCGCAAGCAGCCCGATGCCCAGCACGATCAAATTCAAGGTCAGATATCCCAGGGCCAGGTAGGCGGCTGCGCGCAGCGAGGTTTCATTGACCTCGCGGGTAACCAGCCACACGGCGGCGACAACGCCGACGCCGATAACGGCCGAGACGGCCAGCGCGATGAGGGTGCCGCGGACGGCGATGCGGCGTTTGCTCAGCAAGTCGGTCATCGTCGAGTCGATCCTAGATAATCCGGCCGATGTCAGTCCTGTCAGACCGCGACATTCGCGCTGCCCTCCAGTCGGGCCGTGTCCGCATCGACCCGTACGATCCGAGCTGCCTCCAGCCGTCGTCGGTGGACCTGCATCTCGACGCGGAATTCCGTGTGTTCCGCAACAACCGCTACCCGTTCATTGACGTCCGCGCGCCCCAGCCCGATCTGACCGAGCTGATCAAGGTTGGGGACGACGAGCCATTCATCCTCCACCCGGGCGAATTCGTCCTGGGTCAGACGCTCGAGTGGATTGAGCTGCCGGATGACATGGTCGTGCGCCTGGACGGGAAGTCGAGCCTTGGCCGGCTGGGCCTGCTGATCCACTCGACCGCCGGCTATGTCGATCCCGGCTGGAAGGGCAACCTCACACTCGAGCTCTCCAACGTCGCCAACCTGCCGATCGCCCTGTACCGCGGCATGAAGATCGGCCAGATCTCCTTCTTCAACATGTCGAGCCCGGTCGAGCGCCCATATGGATCAAGGGAGCTCGGCTCGAAATACCAGGGCCAGTCGACACCGACCGCGTCCCAGTTCTACAAGGACTTTGACGCTGATCGAATCAAGGTCAAGAAGGGCGGCCCCAAACGCTGAACGAGACGGTCGACTGGCGCGCCGAGCTGGGCGGCGGAGTGCGCATCGCGCTCGTCCAGGCCGGCACCTTCACGACAGATGCGGGCGCCGCATTTGGCCCGGTGCCGCGGACGATGTGGCAGCGCCTGGTCGAGGCAGAGCTGAACCCGAACTCGACCCTGAACCAGGCACTCAACTGCCTGCTCATCGAGGCCCCGGGCGGGCGCGTGCTGGTCGAGACGGGAATCGGCGAGCGGATGGACGAGCACCATCGCGAGCAGCGTGGGGTGACGGGATTGCCGATTCTCCCTGCTCTCCGAGCCGCCGGCTTCGAGCCCGACACGGTCGACCTCGTGGCGCTCAGCCACCTTCACTTCGATCACGCCGGTGGCCTGCTGACGTCAGAGGGTGGGCAGGCATTCCCGCGGGCACGCGTCGTCGCGCAGGCGGACGAGTGGGAGTTCGCCCTGGGCACGAACCCCCGATTGATCGCTTCTTACGAGCAGCCCGACCTGCGCCTGGTCGAGCCGTGGGGCCGTGGCGGATCAGCCCAGGGGGACGAGGAGGTCCTGCCGGGAGTGTCGGTGGTCCGCACCGGCGGTCATTCGGGCGGTCACCAGGCGGTCGTCGTCCGCGGTCCCAATCGGACAGTCGGCTTCTTCGGCGACCTGTGCATGCGCCCGTGGAGCGCCAACCCGCGCTGGGTGCCATCGTTCGACGACTTCCCGCTGACGAGCGTCGAGGTCAAGGCGTCGCTGTTCCGCCAGGCGGCGGAGGAGGGCTGGACCGTTGTGCTGTCGCATGAGCCGCGCCAGCCCGTGGGGCGCTTCGTCGCCGATCGCGACCGGTTCAGGTTCGAACCCACCCTTTAGATCACCGCTCAGCCGTGGATCTGCGGCCCCCACCAGACGGCGGCCGCCACGATCACGTACAGCCCAAGGAGCATCGCGCCTTCCAGCGCGTTGGCCTCGCCGTCGAGCACGATCGCGAACACCAGGATCACGCTGACCGCGAGAACGCCGAGCAGCAGCGGCGTG
>DATBRX010000169.1:0-5297 GCA_036560085.1 Candidatus Limnocylindrales bacterium | reverse complement strand
CGCGAGGTCGACGCAAGCGGCCTCCTGGTGTTACCCGGCGTTGTCGACGTCCACACCCACACCCGCGTCGCGACCGATGAGCTGCCCGACCGCTTCTTCCAGGATTCCGTGGCAGCCGCGTTCGGCGGCACGACCACGTTCCTGGCGTTCAACAACCCCGGCACGGGCTCCGAGCAGACAGGCTCGCTGCCGACCGATGCGCAGGCGTGGCGCAGGCAGACCGATTCCGACTCGGCCGTCGACTACGGGCTCAACCTGGTGCTCCAACCCGCCCACGCCGACGAGCTCGCGGCCGAGATCCCGGCCGTGGTCGATATGGGCGTCCCGACCTTCAAGGCATTCATGGTCTATGACTTCGGCCTTTCGCCGGCGGCGATCAGCCTTGCGTTGCGGGCGGCGGCGCGGTCGCGCGGCATGCTCATGGTCCACGGCGAGGACCGCACCGCCCTGGAGGCCAACATTGCGCGCCTCAAGGCCCAGGGCAAGACGCAGCCGCGCTACCACGCGGAGTCGCGGCCGCCCTACGTCGAGGCCGCGGGCACGCGCATGGCAGTGGAGATGGCGCGCGCCGCGGACGCGCCGCTGTACCTCGTGCACCTTTCGTCGCAGGAGGCCCTGGCGGAAGTCAAGGGGGGGCGGGCGGTCGGTGCCCAAGTCTTCGTCGAAACGTGCCCGCACTTCCTGGTGCTCGATGAGTCGCGCTACGAGCTGCCCGACGTGGACTGCGCCTGCTTCATCATCTCGCCGCCGCTGCGCTCAGCCGCGGACAGGGACGCCCTTTGGGCCGCGTTGGCTGACGGCGCGATCAACGTCATCTCGACCGATCACGTGCCAGACACGGTCGCCGAGAAGCGCGGCTGGGACGAGTGCTTCGACCTGATCAGCAACGGCGCGCCTGGCATCGAGACGCTGCTCGGCAACGTCTACGGCCAGGGCGTGGCGCGCGGCCGGCTGACCATCGAGCGGATGGTCGACGTGCTGTCGACGACGCCCGCGCGATTGTTCGGCATGCCCAGCAAGGGCGCGCTCGAGCCCGGCAAGGACGCCGACATCGTGCTGTTCGACCCGCAGGAGCGACGCACCGTCACCCAGGCCGAGCTGCATCACACCAGCGACTTCACGCCCTATGAGGGCCTCGCCACCAGCGGGATCGTGCGCTCAACGATCGTGCGCGGCGAGTTCGTGATCCGCGACGGGCACTTCGTCGGCCGCCGCGGCTACGGCCAGTTCGTCGAACGCGTGCTGAGCGCCGACGGCTAAAGCTGACTGAGCGCTAAGGCTGGTTGACCGGCCACTCGATCAGCGTGCGCGTCTCGGCCGGCGGCACGTCGGGTTCGCTGTAGTAGAACTCGCGCGGCGGTCCGGCCTGCTGCAGGCCGTGCTCGCCGATGTACGCCGCGATCTGCCCATACGACTCGCCCAGCGTGTCGTACGGCCCCACGTGAAGCAGCGAGACGACGCTGCCGCCGGGCAGCTCGATGTAATCCGCGCAGAGCGGCGCGGCCATGGGTACCGCGACCGGTGCGCAGATGTCGATCTCCCAGCGCACCCCGGGCTCCGAGCCCGACTGGTAGATCACGAAAGGCGGGCCGCCTGGGTTGGCGCCGCATGCCTCGACGCACGCGTACAGCTCGCCGAAGGTCATGCTGATTGTCTCGCCCAACTCGGCGTGAGCCACCGACCGGTGGCGATAGAGCACAAATCGACGCGGGGCCGATGTCAGGACTGGCCGCTCGACGGCGATGGTCGGCGCGGACATGGGCACACCTCCGGATGACGGACAGGGCAACCGCGGCGATAGTCGGCCACCCGGACCGCAGCCGCGAGTGCCGAAAGTCAGTAAGCCGTCAGCCTTTCCGGCTCAGCGAACGCTCAGGGTTTGCTAAACCGCGACCCATCGGTTTAGGGTGGACGTGCGACGCCCGGTCAGCCGTGTCCGGTCGCGCATGCGCGTTCCAACGCGCCCAAGAATGGGAGGAGCCATGCGTTTGCTTGGCCGTTTGACGCGCTTGGGCCCCGTCGCCCTGGCCGTCCTGTTGAGCCTGGTGCTCGTCGCACCAGTCCTGGCCACCGGGCCGACCAATGATCGGTCCCACGGCCGCGTCCTATGGGCACGCCTGGCGGGTGCCCAGGAAGTCCCGGGTCCGGGCGATCCCGATGGCAGGGGAGGCGCCAAGATCACGCTGCTGCCCGGCTACGGCACGGTCTGCTTCCGGATTCGCGTCAGGGATATCACCCTGCCAGCCGCAGCCGCGCATATCCACGCCGGAGAGCGAGGAGTCGCCGGTCCCGTGGTGATCGCGCTCGGCGCACCAGATGCCGAGGGGAAGGCGAAGGGCTGCGTGACCGGCGTTGATCCAGAGCTGATCAGAGCGATCTGGATGAACCCGCGCAGCTACTACGTCAACGTGCACACCTCCGACTTCCCCGATGGGGCCCTACGAGGCCAGTTGCACCGTAATAACGGTCGCAACAGCTAACGTCCGAGGCCTTCGTCGGCCCTCCACCCTCGCCCGCGGTCGGTCCCCCCGGCCGCGGGCTTTTCTATTGGCGCTCAGGCCTGGTCGAGCAGCTCGTAGGCGGGCAGCGTCAGGAACTCGACGAACTCGGCGGACAGCGCCACCTGTTCGAAGAGCGCGGCTGCCTGCGGGTGACGATCGCGCCACGGGGCGAGTTCGGCCAGGACCTGTTCGCGGCTGAAGCGTCCCGTGCGCACCCATTGCCACACCTGCGAGCGCGAGATCTCCGCCGTCGCGGCGTCCTCCATCAGGTTGTCGAGCGCCGCCGCGCCCGTGCCACCCAGCCAGGCGTCGATGTAGCGCACACCGACCGACACGTTCGTCGCCAGGCCGGTGTCGGTCACCTGCCCGCCGGGGACGTGGAAATCGAGTAGCTGGTCGGCCAGCGTGTGCACGTCCTCGCGCTGGCGGTATTTCTGGTTGGGCCGGTCGGCCAAGGCCCGGTCGAACACCTCCATGGCCACCGGTACGAGGTCGGGATGGGCCACCCAGGTCCCATCGGAGCCGTCACCCGCCTCGCGCTCCTTGTCCTCGCGGACCTTGGCGAGCGCCTTCTCGGTCACCTCCGGCTCGCGCCGGTTGGGAATGAACGCGCTCATGCCGCCGATAGCGTGGGCTCCCCGGCGATGGCACGTCTTCACGAGGAGCTGCTGATAGGCGCGCATGAACGGCACGGCCATCGTGACCTGCGCCCGATCCGGCAGCAGGGCCTGGTCCGGTGTCGCGGCGAACGCCTTGATGATGCTGAAGATGTAGTCCCAGCGGCCGGCGTTGAGGCCGGCGGCGTGGTCGCGCAGCTCGTACAGGATCTCGTCCATCTCGAAAGCCGCCCAGATCGTCTCGATGAGGACGGTGGCGCGGATGGATCCGTGCGGGATGCCGAGCTGGGCCTGCGACCAGGTGAAGACGTCGTTCCAGAGCCGGGCCTCGCGGTGCGATTGCATCTTGGGCAGGTAGAAGTACGGCCCCGACCCACGCCCCAGCGCCTCCGCCGCGTTGTGGAAGAAATACAGCCCGAAGTCGAAGAGGCTGCCGGAGATGGGTTGGCCGCCAACCTCGACGTGGCGCTCCACCAGGTGCCAGCCGCGCGGCCTGACGACGAGCGTCGCCAGGTTCTCGCCCAGCTCGTAGTGCTTGCCCTCCGGTGAATCGAAGCGCAGCGTCCTGCGCACGGCGTCCTGGAGCGCGGCCTGGCCGCTGACCACGTTGGCCCACGTTGGAGACAGGGAGTCCTCGAAATCGGCCATGAAGACCTTGGCGCCGGAGTTGAGCGCGTTGATCGTCATCTTGGGATCGGCAGGGCCGGTGATCTCCACGCGACGGTCGTTCAGGTCAGCGGGCGCCGGTGCGACGCGCCAGTCGCTGTCGCGGACGCTGGCGGTCTCGGGCAGGAAGTCGAGCCGCGCTCCGACGGCGAGTCGTGTGGCTCTCTCGCGCCGCGCGGCGAGGATCTCCTGGCGGCGCGGCTCGAACTCGTTCGCGAGGCCGGCCAGAAATTGCAGCGCGTCGGGCGTGAGGACGCGCTCGATGCCCGGCACGGATGCACCGACTACCCGCACCCGCCCTGACTCAGTCATTGGGCTTTCAGCTTCGGCAGGCTGGTTTCGCCGATCTTCACGCCTTTGGCGGACTCGGCTATGAGCGCCTCGAGTCGGCGCAGCCGCGTCTGCTGCTGCTTGCCCTGGACGATCCACCACGTCATGGCCTTACGGTAACCCGGCGTCTGTGCTCGCCAGAAGTCCCACGCCCCCTTGTTCTTGCGAAAAATGGCTGACAGGTCCTCCGGCAGGTCAGCTGGGCGCGTCTCGTAGGTGTAGACGCCTGGCTCCGGATCGCGTCGCGCCTCGAATGCGGCGAGACCCGCCGGATGCATCCGACCGGCAGCCCTCAACTCCTTGATGCGCGCGATGTTGAGCTGGCTCCAGTTGCTGCCAGCTCGGCGCGGTGAGAAACGCGTGGTGACCGCGTCATCGTCGACGCGGTTCGTTTGGCCGTCGATCCAGCCAAAGCACAGCGCCTCCAGCACGGCCTCGTCGTAACTCATGCCGGGCTTGCCTGACGCCTTCTTCCAGAAGCCGATCCATTGAAATGGCGCCTCGTCGTGGTAGTTCTCGAGCCACTCACGGAAATCGGCCGCCGACTTGAAGAAGCGGACGTTCTCCGGCTTCACCAGCCGCCGGCCTCGCGCAGCAGGCGGTGCAGGATGCGCGCGGAGACGACCCGCCGGTAATCGGCCGTTGAGCGCACGTCGTCGATGGGGTGGATCTCGTTCGCCAACGTCGCGGCCGCGTGGTCGGCGGTTGTTTCGCGCGGCGCCGTGCCCTCGAGCACCCGCTCGGTCTCGGTCGCGCGCATGGGCGTCGCGGCGACGGAGCCAAGCGCCACCCGCACATCGCGCCACACCCCGCCGTCCTCGCGCCAGCTCACGGCCATGACCACTTTGCTGATCGCCTGCGCGCGCCGCGTGCCGACCTTGCGAAAGCGCACCTGGCGACCGCGCGGCAGCGGGAATCGGATGCGCACCAGCAGCTCGTCCTTGGCTCGCGCGGTCGTGCGATACGCCGGCCAGAAGTCCTTCGCGGCGACCGTCCGCTCGCCGCGCGCGCTGCCGAGCACCAGCTCCGCGTCCGTCGCAAGGAGCACCGGCAGCGTGTCGCCCGCGGGTGATGCGTTGATGGCGTTGCCGCCGATCGTGCCCCGGTTCTGGATCTGCGCCGCGCCGATGGTCGCCGCGGCCTCCCAGAGCGCCGACAGATGTTCGCGGCAGGCATCGGAGTT
>DATBRX010000168.1:0-29271 GCA_036560085.1 Candidatus Limnocylindrales bacterium | reverse complement strand
GATCCGTGGCGGTCACGGAGGTCATCCGACCTCGAGGATCTCCTGTTCCTTGTGCTTGCCCACGCGGTCGACCTCACCCGTCCAGCGGTCGGTCACCTTCTGCAGCAGCTCCATCTCGCGCCGCTCTTCGTCAGCGCCGATGTCGCCGTCGCGCACGGCCTTCTTGATCTCGTCGGCCACGTCGCGGCGGTGGTTGCGGATCTCGACCTTCGCCTCTTCCATGCGCTTGTGGACGAGCTTTACGAGGTCCTTGCGACGCTCCTCGGTCAGCGCCGGGATCGCGAGGCGCACGACGGTTCCATCGACGTTGGGCGTCAGGCCGACCTCGCTCTTGAGGATCGCCTTCTCGATCGCGCCGAGCGCGCTGCGGTCCCACGGCTGGATGACGATGAGGTGCGCCTCCGGGACGCTGATGCTCGCGAGCTGGTTGAGCGGCGTCTGCGTGCCGTAGTACTCGACCTGGATGCGCTCAACCAGCGCCGTGGCGGCGCGGCCGGTACGGATCGCGGCCATTTCGCGCTCCAGGGCCTCAATGGCCCGGCTCATGCGCGCGTCTGCGTCTCTTCGAATGTCGTCAGTCATGTCCAACACCATTGTCGATGACCGTGCCAATGCTGCCGCCCAGGGCCGCGGCACGGATGTGGCCGGGCTTGTTCATGTCGAACACGACGATCGGCAGGTTGTTCTCCATGCACAGCGTCACGGCCGTGGCATCGATGACCTGCAGCTTGTCGGTCAGCATCTGCTCGTAGCCCAGGCGCTCGTGGCGCACGGCGGCCGGGTTGGTCACGGGGTCGCTGTCGTACACGCCGTCAACCTTGGTCGCCTTGAGCAGCACCTCGGCGCCGATCTCGACCGCGCGCAGAGCCGCGGCCGTGTCGGTCGTGAAGTACGGGTTGCCCGTCCCTGCAACGAGGATGGTCACGAGGCCCTTCTCCAAGTGATGCACGGCCCGTCGGCGAATGTACGGCTCGCACACCTCGTTCATGGCGATCGCGCTCATGACGCGCGTGGGCACACCAGCCTTCTCGAGGGCATCCTGGAGCGCCAGGCCGTTCATGATCGTGGCGAGCATGCCGATGTAGTCGCCTGTCGCGCGATCCATGCCGCTCGCCGCGGCGGCCATTCCACGGAATATGTTGCCGCCACCGACCACCACCGCCACCTGGACGCCAAGGCCGTGCACTTCCTTCACCTGCTGGGCGATGAACGTGCACATACCGGGATCTACGCCGTAGGGGCGCTGGCCGAGCAGCGCCTCACCGCTGATCTTGAGCAGAATCCGGCCGTAGCGAACGGCGCTCGGGGCGTCCGCCACTGAGCTCGTCACCGGATCGACGACCAATCTCGATCGGCTTGGCTCAAATGTCCTCTCCCAGCTGGTAGCGCACGAAGCGCCGTACGCGAATGTTCTCACCGATCTTGGCGATAGCCTCGGTGATCAGGTCACCCACCTTCTGGTCGGTGTCGCGGAACGGCTGCTCGTAGAGCACGACCGACTGATACCACTTCTTGAGCTGGCCCTCGATGATCTGGGGGCGGATGTTCTCGGGCTTCTTCTGGACCTCTTCGCCGGCCAGGAGCTCGGCCTTCTTGGCCTCGAGCACGTCCGCAGGGATCGACTCGATCGTGGGGTACTTGGGATCGAGCCCGGCGACCTGCATGGCCAGCTCCTTGACGAGCTTCTGGAACTCGTCGTTGCGGGCCACGAAGTCGGTCTCGCTGTTGACCTCGATGAGCACTCCCAGCCGACCACCGGCGTGGATGTAGCTCGCCACGACGCCCTCGCGGGCATCGCGGCCGGCCTTCTTGGCGGCCGTGGCCTGGCCGCGCTCGCGGATGAGGGCAATTGCCTTCTCGACGTCGCCGTCGGCTTCGACGAGTGCGCTCTTGCACTCCATCATGCCGGCGCCCGTGCGCTCGCGCAGCTCCTTTACTTTCTGGGCAGAGATGTCAGCCATGGTTTCCTTCGTGTTCGCTTCTTGGGTATCCGACGAGCTCAGGCTCAGCCCGCATCCTCTTCATCGGCGGGCTTGGCCTTGTCCTTTGATGCTGCCGGGCGACGGGTGCCGGTACGCGGAGCACCGGGTCGCGCGGCACCAGTGCGTGCGGCGCCGGCTCGGGCAGCGGGCCGCGCCGGTGCGGCTCGCGCGGGTTCAGGCTCCGCCTCTTCCTCCGCCTCCTCGGCCTCGACTGCCCGGTCCGCCGGGAGAAGCTCCTCCTCGTCGGGCTCGGGCTCGAAGCTGAACGTGCCACCAGCTGCGAGCGCGGCGACCATCTCGTCGCTCGCCTCTTCATGCTCCTCGACGATTGCCACCGGCTCCTCGACCGGGCGCGCGGCGCGCTCGTGGCCGCCCTCGACGGCCGCGTCCGAAATGAGCGAGCACAGCAGCCGGATGGCGCGGATCGCGTCGTCGTTGGCCGGAATGACGTAGTCGAGCATGTCCGGATCGACGTTGGTGTCACCGGTGCCGATGACCGGGATCTCCAACTTGCGCGCCTCGATCACCGCGATGTGCTCACGCTGTGGATCGATGACGAACATCGCGCCCGGCAGGCGGCGCATCTTGCGGATGCCGCCCAAGGTGCGCAGGAGCTTGGTCATCGTCTCGGTCTTGACACTCGCTTCCTTCTTCGTCAGCCGCTCGAACTCGCCGTTCTGCTGCTGCGCCTCCAGCTGGTCGAGTAGGCCAAGGCGCTTGCGGATGGTCACGAAGTTGGTCAGCATGCCGCCCAGCCAGCGCTGGTTGACATACGGCATCTCGGCGCGGGTCGCCTCCTCGGCGATCGGCTCCTGGGCCTGCTTCTTGGTGCCGACGAACAGGATCGTGTCACCCTGGGCCACGGTCTGGCGCACGAACTCGAGCGCCTCCTCGAGGCCCTTGACCGTCTTGGCGAGATCGATGATGTGGATGCCGTTGCGCTCGGCAAAGATGTACCGCTTCATCTTCGGATTCCAGCGGCGGGTCTGGTGACCGAAGTGCACGCCGGCCTCGAGCAACTGGCGCATGGACACGTTGGGCATTGCCACGGGGAGTTGGACCTCCTGAGGGTTCGGTTGTGCCTCCGCGTGTGTCCTGGTTCCGCAACCTTCGTGGCCGTGAGGCCCGTGAGGCACCTTGCGGGGAGCAGCACGCGTGTGTGATGGCGCCTGACGGCGCTTGCCGCTTGGGCGGCTGGCGCAGTCTACAACGAGTCGGCGTCCTGGGCCGCTAGGCGGGTTCCAGCGCCCGCAGGTGGCGTAGCGCCCGCCGGCCTGTGCGGCGATCGACGACGACGAGGTCCACGCGGCGCCTCAGGCCGTACGGCCCCGAGAGGGCGCGGCTCGCACGGTACAGGTGCGCGACCTTGTCCCGGTCGACGCGCTCCTCCGGGGTGCCGAAGCGATCGCTCGTGGCGCTGCGCACCTCCACGAACACGAGCTCCGCCGGCGGCCCGGGGTCGATGGCGAGGATGTCGATCTCGTCGCGTCCAACCACGATGTTGCGTCCGAGCAGCCGCCAGCCGCTCAGGGCGAGGTGGGCCGCGACCTCATCTTCGGCCGCGCGTCCGGCTTGTTGGCGCGCCGTCTTCACTCCGTTGAGGGTGACGCGCGCCGCTTACCGGCGACTTATCAGGCGAGGCCCAGCACCGCGAGCAGCAGGAAGGCGACGAGCACCACGTTGGCCTGGATGAACGCCAGCACGAGGTAGCCGGCGCTCCGCGCCAGGAATCGGGCGGTTGGCCCGTAGGTGCCCAGGACATTGACGGCGATGAAGAACCCGAACGCCACGGCGCCAAGCGCGAAGCCGACGACGATCAGATCGAGCGCAGACTGCTCGGAGCGCAGCCCGAGCGCGCCGACTACGAGCGCAAAGACCAGCGTGGCAGCAATGGTGAGAAGCGGGATCGCGGTCAACACGCGCGCGGGTCCGTAGCCGCTGCGATGCAACTGATGAGCGACCAGGCCGTAGCTCGCGAGCGCGACACCGACCAGGATGAGCGCTACCAGGTCGGCCAGTCGCGTCAGGCCAAACGAGAGGAACAGCGGGCGCAGCGCAAGCCAACCAAGGCCAAAGGCAAACTCGAGCGTACCGGCGGCACCGGCAAACTGGACGGCCGGAGCGTCAAACCCGTGGCGCGGCTGGCGCCGTGCCTCTTCGTCGTGATCGGACATGTTGGCGAACAGGAACGCGGTGGCCGCGTAGGCCATCCACGAGACGAAGAACATCGTGACGACCGTGGTGTAGGCGGTACTGGATGTGTCCGAGATGCTGCGACCCAGCGTCACCAGCAAGACCATGCCCGTGACGGCGTAGCCCGCCAGGCCGCTCATAAGGCCAACCTGCTTGGCGCCCAGATCGGCGAGGTTGACCGCGGGGTCGCGCTGGCTCACGAAGTTGCGGCCCGCCACCAACCACACGCCGACCGTGGCGACCGCAGCGGCGGCGAGGTACCCCAGAACGATGGTCACCGGCGCACTTTAGCGTCGGCCTAGGCGGAAATAGGCACCAAATCGCTTTGCGGCTCGAGTTCTGGGAGCGTCTGTGGGCCGAGCTCGTCGAGCAGGTCGAACGACGTCTGTTCGCCAGCAAGGACGCGCTGCGTGGTGATGAAGGAACGGCGGTGGTGCGGGGTCACGCCCAGCGCTGACATGCCGGCGCGGTGATCGGGCGTGGCGTAGCCCGCGTTGTGCTCCCAGCCATAGCCCGGGTAGCGCGCGGCGAGCTTATGCATCAGCCGGTCGCGCGTGACCTTGGCGATGATCGACGCACACGAGATCGCGTACACGCGCGCGTCGCCGTCGATGACCGCCTTGTATGGGCCAGCGTGCTCCTCGAAGCCGCGAATGTGGCGACCGTCGACGATGACGAAGTCGTGCGCGCCGGCGCGCGTTACGGCGCGCTTCATCGCCAGGATCGTGGCGTAGTAGATGTTGAGTTGATCGATCTCGCGCACCGACGCCGCGCCCAGGCCAACAGTCAGCGCCTGGCGCAGGATCTTGCGGGCAAGCTTCTCGCGCTGAGCGGCCGACAGCATCTTGGAGTCGCGCACGCCGCTGATGAAACGCTTGTCCAGGGGCATCGCGAGGGCGCACGCCACCACCGGCCCGCACGACGGCGCGACGCCAACCTCATCGAGACCGAGGATGATCCGGTAGCCATGCTCGCGCTGGAGCTGGTTCTCGAGGCGCCGCGTCGGATTGAAGACCCCCATCGCGGCGAAGATTATTCCGTCGCGGCGTGAGCCGCGGGCCGGAGTGGCGCTAGGAGGGCCGGCGCTCTCGCAGTGACGCGGCCTTGCCGACGCGCTTGCGCAGGAAGTACAGCTGGGCGCGCCGGGCGACGCCGTGGCGCACGACCTCGATCTTCTCGATGCGCGGCGAGTGGACCTTGAAGGTGCGCTCCACGCCGACGCCGCTGCGAATGGCGCGGACGGTGATGGAGCGGGCGATACCACCGCCGCGCAAGCGCATGACGGTGCCCTCGAAGATCTGGATGCGCTCGCGATTACCCTCGCGCACACGCGCCGAGACCTTGACGGTGTCGCCCGAACTGAGCTCAGGCAGGTCGGTGCGCAGGTGCTCTGCGGTTATCTCGTCGAGAACGCTCATGGTGACGCTGGCTCTCAGTCCTGGATGGGGCGCGCGCAATATCGGGCGCCAACTGGTGGTCGGGCCGCGGAGTATACATCGGCGCTAGGATCTGGGACGTGTTGGTAGTCGGCTCCATCGTCATCCGCGTCAAGAATCTGCCACGCCAGATCGAGTTCTGGTCACGCGTGCTGGACTACGTGCCGCGCGACGACGATGACGACACTTTCGCACTCCTGCGGCCGCGCGACGGCACGGGACCGAACGTCTCGCTCGACACGATGCGCTCCGAACTCCAGATCCCGCCGCGCATCCATCTCGATCTCTACGCCGAGGACCAGGCCGCAGAGGTCAAGCGCCTCAAGAGTCTGGGCGCGACCGAGATCGACTGGCCGAAGAAGGCGGCCGATGCCGACTTCGTGATCATGGCCGACCCCGAAGGCAACCGCTTCTGCGTGATCGACTCGGCCGGCTGGCCGGGCTTCGAGGGCCGCTCTGCGAGCAGTCGGGCGAGCGGCTAGTCGTCCGCCAGTAGGTCGGGTCGCTGCTCTCGAGTGCGCGAGCGGGCCTGGTCGCGCTTCCACTGCTCGATCTGGGCGTGGTGGCCGCTGACAAGCACGTCGGGCACGCCCATGCCTTCGAACTCCGGCGGGCGCGTGTATTGCGGATATTCCAGGCCGCCGGAGGCGAAAGACTCGTCAATTGGCGATTCGGAGTCGATCGCGCCCGGCAGCAAGCGGAGCACCGCGTCGATCACGACCATGGCCGGCAGCTCGCCCCCGGACACGACGTAGTCGCCGATCGAGATCTCGAGATCGACCATGGAGCGGACGCGGTGGTCGACGCCCTCGTAGCGCGGGCACACGAAGAGCAGGTGCTCACGCTCCGCCAGGTCGCGCGCCAACTCGTGGTTGAACGGCGCGCCGCCGGGATCGAGCAGGATCTTCGTGGTCGACTCATCCGCCAGCGCGGCAAGCGCGGCATGGATGGGCTCGGGGCGCATGATCATGCCCACGCCGCCGCCGTATGGGTAGTCGTCCACGCTGCGGTGGCGACCCAGGCCCCACTCGCGCAGGTCGTGCGCGGTGAGCGTCGCCAGGCCGCGCTCGAGCGCGCGACCCGGGATGCTCGCCGCGAGCGGTCCGGGAAACAGCTCGGGGAAGATCGTCACTACGTCGATGCGCAATGCGCTCATTCGGTGATCCCCAGGGCCGCGCCCTTGACGACGATCTGCCTGTTGGGCGGATCCAGCTTGGTGATGACCGCCGACACTGCTGGCACGAGGATCTCGCCGCGGTCGCCGACCACGACGTAAACCTCCGATTCAGCGACCCGGAAGACTTCACGCACCGTGCCCAGCTCGGCGCCGGATTCCGTGGCGACGGCACAGCCGACGATCTCGTGCCAGTACCAGGTGTCGGCCGGCAGCGCCGTGCGGTCGCTCGGGGCTTCGAGGTACTTCTCGCGCAGGGTGTCGGCGGTGGGTCGGTCCTTCACCTCGCGAAAGGTGACCAGCAGTCCCGGCCCATCGCGGTGGGCTGAGGCGACGGTCAGTGGTCTATCGCCGCCCTCCGGGTAGAGCACGCTGCCCACCTCGAAACGGCTCGCGTTGTCACTCAGGATCTCGACCCGCACCGCGCCGCGCAGGCCGTGCACGCCGCGCACCAGGCCGACCGCCAGGCGGTCGTCATTCACGGCGCGGCCGGACTCAGACGATCTCGAGCGAGATCGACTCCCCTTCACGCGCAGCCACGACCTTGAGCAGCGTGCGCATCGCCTTGGCGACCGAACCGTTGCGGCCAATGACCTTGCCCATGTCCGTCTCTGCGACGTGGAGCTCGATCACGCGACCGTCCTGGTCGTCGACGGCCTTGACCTCGACCGCGTCCGGCTCATCGACGAGCGCCTTGGCGACGTACTCGACCAGCGACTCAGCAGACATGCCGCTATTCGCCCTTGGCCGGCAGCACGCCGACGCGGCGGAAGAGCCGCTCGACCGTGGCCGACGGCAGCGCGCCGCGCTTCATCCAGTCGCGCGCCTTGTCCTCATCGACCTTGATCTCGATGGGGTCGGTACGCGGGTTGTAGTGACCGATGGTGTCGAGCGACCGGCCGTTACGGGCGTTGCGGCTCTCGGTCACGACGAAGCGATACGTCGGCTGCTTGGTCGCGCCGACGCGGTTCAAACGAATGCGGACTGCCACTTGATCTGCGTGAAGCCTCCCTGTCAGATTGGCTAACAGGTTACTTCACGTAGAGAAAGACGTTGCTGATGCCGACGTCGCCCTGGCTCCCGCCGACGATCATCAGGTAGTCGAATGGCTCTACGTACGGCTTGATCTCCAAGTCGTAGCGAGGTCGCTCGCTCGCCGGGATGAGCGCCTCGAAACTGGCCCGGATGGCGCTGATGTCGACGAACGCCGCGGGATAGTTGTTGGTTCCGCCCGCGGCGACGCCAGCCGCGAATCGTTGCGTACGAGCGAGTGAGCCGTCGACTGTCTGATCGAGCGTGTTCGCGACGAAGTCGTCCAGCCCGATGATCAGGTGCCCATTGGCCACGGTGAAGGCGAGCGAGCTGAACGGGACATCAGGCGGAAGATCGCTGACGCTGATCACCGTGATTGTGGCGTTGCCGTGCTGCTGCTCCTCGAAGGTGATCTGCGGGCCGAACTCGCCCATGCTCCCGGCGGCCAGTCGCACATAGGCGATGAGCTTGGCGACGCGTGATTGGGCGATCGCCTCGTCATCGACGCTGGCGACGAGCCCGCCGCCGTACGTGCCGCCGTCTGCGGTCACGACGAGCGCAGCGTCGCGGACGAAGTCGAAGTAGTCAGGGAGAGGCGTGCCCAGGATCGTCTCGATCGAGGACAGGTCAGGCATACCCCCACTGGCTTCGGCGCATGTCAGGAGCTCACCCACGAAATACTTGATGTTTGCCCCCAGCTGGGGCACCTCGTAGAACAGGACGGTGTCGGCCGAGGCCAGCTCCGCCAGCCGGGACGGGACATAGCCGGCCTGCGACGGAGCGCCTGCGACTGCTGGCACCCGGACGCGCTCGGTGAAGGAGATGTGGTCGCTTTCCGCGCGCACCTCGCCCACGAACTTCATCTGGGTGGCCACCTGGGTGGCGCTGTCGAAACAGCCGGAGCCGAACAGCGACTGCGACGGCAACCCCTCGAGCATCGACGCGTAGTCGAAATAGAACGTGGCCAGCCGGTCGGCGTGGAGCGCTGCCAGCTGTTGCAGGAAGAAGGCGTCATCGGCCATGCCGGCGCTGCGCTCGGCGCCCACGTCGAGTGCCTTCTGCAGGTCCTCGATGCGCGTGCTCACGAGTAGCACCTCATCAGTCATGGCGAGACTGACGCGATCGAGCGAGTTGCCGAAGTTGCCGGTCCAGATCGCCTGATCCTGGTACGTCGACTGCTGCCAGTCGGTCCCCAGGAGCGGCGTCAGCCAGCCGTCGAGCACGCTCTTCTGGCCCTCCTTGACCCGCAGCGCAACTGTCATCGACGGTGGCGTGCCGGGAGCCGGGCTGACCCTCGCGGTGAAGACGCCGATCTCGCCGCTGAACCAGGGCTTGATGTCGTCCCGCCAGGAAACCCCGCTGTCGCTCGACTCGAAGATGGATTCGAATGTCTCATCGAGCTTCTGGTCGAAGGCCGCCTGGTCGGCGAAACCCGGGAAATGGCTCATGAACTGCGCAATCAGGTTGTGTTGGTCGCCGGGCAGATCGAGCCGGGCTTCCATGTACAGCGCCGTGTCAGCCGGCGCGTAGCGCGCGACAGTCGACGGCGTGCCCGCGCGCGGCTGCGACAGGATGAACACAGCGCCCAGCAGGCCGACAACGAAAATCGTCGCGACGCCCACGACGGCCCAGCGCCAGCGGCTGTTCATGGTCATCGAGGACGGTGCCGCAGTCGGTGTCACGGCCGCCGCCGGCTCCACGGGGCCTGGCTGGTCGGTCGCACTGGCGGGGCGGCTGAACAGAGGCTTGAACTCGACCCGCGTGGGGGTCTCGTCAGGTGATCCGGACAGGTCGTTGAAGGATGACGGTTCTTTGTCGCTCATTGGAGTGCGATGGTCCCATCCGTGACCCGGTTTGTCGAACCGCCGATGGCCCTATCGGCGCGGGCCAAACGGCAGCATCCCACGCCGGCCCCCCGCGCCACCCAGCTGGCGCATCAGCTTCTTCATCTCCGCGAACTGCTTGAGCAGCCGGTTCACGTCCTGCAGGCTCGTGCCCGACCCGCGCGCCACGCGGCGCTTGCGGCTGCCGCTCAACAAGTCCGGGTCGCGCCGCTCGGCGACGGTCATCGATTGGATGATCGCCTCGACGCGCTTCATATCGCCGCGCTCGACCGCCGCTTGTGCCTCCTTGGCCGCGCCGCCCATGCCCGGGATCAGGTCGATCAGCCCGCCGATCGGACCCATCTTCTTGAGCTGCTGCATCTGGCCCAGGAAATCCTCGAGCGTGAACGTGTTCTTCTGCAGCTTGCGGGCGAGCTCTTCTGCTTGCTTCTGATCGACGTGCTCCTGCGCCTTCTCGACGAGCGTCAGCACGTCGCCCATGCCCAGGATGCGCCCGGCCAGGCGGTCGGGATGGAACGGCTCGAGCGCGTCGGTCTTCTCGCCGGTGCCCAGGAACTTGACCGCGAGGCCGGTGACGGCGCTGATCGACAGCGCGGCGCCGCCCCGGGCGTCGCCATCGATCTTGGTCAGCACCAGACCTGTGACCGGGGCGGCTCCGGCGAACGCCTGGGCCACCGCGACCGACTCCTGGCCAACCATCGCGTCGACGACGAGCAAGGTCTCTGACGGCTCCAGCGCCTTGGCAAGTCCGCCGATCTCGTCGAGCAGCGGCTGATCGAGCGATGTGCGCCCGGCAGTGTCGAGCAGGACGGTGTCCCTGCCCGACTTCTTCGCTTCCGCCACGGCGCCCCGGCCAATGTCGAGCACCTTCGTCCCCGCCGGTGCGCGATAGACCGGCACGTCGATCTGCCCGCCCAGCGTCTGGAGCTGATCGGCCGCGGCCGGCCGGTAGGGATCGGCGGCAACAAGGAGCGGCCGCCGGCCCTGCTTGATGAGCTGTCGCGCCAGCTTTGCGGCGGTCGTCGTCTTGCCCGAGCCCTGCAGGCCGACCAGCATCACGACTGCAGGCGAACCGGCCAGTCGGAAGGTCCGATCGCCGGCACCCAGGATGGTGGTCAGTTCGTCGTGGACGATCTTGATGACCATCTGGCCGGCGTTGATGCTCTCGAGCACCTCCTGGCCGATGGCCCGCTCGCGCACTCGCGCCACGAAATCTTTGACCACGCGGAAATTGACGTCGGCCTCGAGCAGCGCCAGACGGACCTCGCGCATGGCCGCGTCAACGTCGGCCTCCGTGATGCGGCCGCGGCCGGTGAGCTTCGATAGGACGCCGCGCAGGCGCTCGGAAAGATCGTCAAACACTGAAAGGATCGTACCCGTACAGTCGCGCGATGGCCGCTGAGCCGCTGCTCGATCCCAAGTTCCCGCCGGAGGACGAACGTCCCACGCCCGCGCTGTGGCGCAACAACGCCTTCTTGCGAGTGTGGTCGGCGGCGACGATCTCGATCTTCGGTTCGCTGATCACGCGGATCGCCCTGCCGTTCGTGGCCATCGTGACCCTGGGAGCCGACTCGGTCGGCGTGGCACTGGTGCGCAGCATGGAGCTCATCGCCGGGCTAACCGTTGGGCTCGTGGCCGGCGCTTGGGTTGATCGGCTACGCCGCCGCCCGGTGATGATCTGGGCCGACCTGGGACGCGCCGGGCTGCTGGGCCTCATCCCGCTGGCCGCGTTTGGCGGTTGGCTGTCCTTGCCTCTCTTGTTGCTGGTGACCCTCCTGACGGCGGTGCTGACGACATTCTTCGATACCGCCGACAACGCTTTCCTGCCGACGATCGTCCCGCGCGCCGACCTGGTGCGCGCCAATGGGGCGCTGGCCGCGTCGGGCTCCGTGTCCGAGTTTGCGGCCTTCGGCTCGGCCGGGTTCCTCGTGCAGATCCTGACCGCGCCGGTGGCCATCCTGGTCGACGCGTTCAGCTTCATCGTCTCCGCGCTACTGCTCGGCTCGATCCGCGTGCGCGAGGCACCGCCACCGGATCGGTCGGAGCGTGAGCCCGTCCTGCGCGAGATCGCGCTGGGCCTCCGGCTCGTGGCCGGGCAGCCGGTCCTGCGCGCGCTGACCCTGGCATCGATGGCATCGGCGTCGATGTGGGGCGTCTTCGGCGCACTGTGGTACCTGTTCGCGATCGAGGACCTGGGACTCGACGCGGCGGCAATCGGCATCGTGGCCGCTGTCGGCGGCATCAGCTCGCTTTTCGGCGCGCTGCTGACGACCCGGCTCACCGGCCGCTTCGGCGTGGGCAGGGTGCTGCTCGTCGCCATGCTGGTGGGGATGCTGGGCTCGTATTCGATCCCGCTCGCGCCCATCGGTGCGCCACTGCTGGCGATGCTCTTCCTGATTGGCCAGCAGCTCATCACCGACCCGGCGATGACGGCCTTCGACATCACCGACACCTCCATCCGCCAGACGATCGTGCACGACCGGCAGCTGGGCCGGGTCAATGCCACGGTTCGGGTGGCGATCCTGGTTGCGCAGCTCGCCGCGACGCTGGTCGCGGGTTTCCTGGCGCTGCAGCTGGGTCTGCGGACGATGCTCTTCATCGGGCCTACAGTTGGCCTGCTGGGCGTGCTCGCGCTGTGGTTCTCGCCCGTCCGCAAGATCCGCCGGATCGAAGATATGGAGCCCGTGGCCTAAAGCTCTTGGACGCGGCGCAAGCGCCGGCTATGCGAAGAGCGCCTCGACGAAGTCGTTCGGCGCGAACTCGAGCAGGTCATCCATCTTCTCGCCCACGCCCACGAAGAGAACCGGCACATCGAGCGCGTCCTCGATGGCGAACGCGATGCCGCCGCGCGAGGTGGTGTCGAGCTTCGTGAGACAGATGCCGGTCAGCCCCGCCGCCTCGTGGAAGGCGCGCGCCTGGGAGAGACCGTTCTGGCCGGTGGTGGCGTCGAGGACGAACAGCACCTCGGGCTGCGCGTCCGGGAGCCGCTTGCCGATCGTGCGCCGGATCTTGGCCAGCTCCTCCATGAGGTTGCTCTTGGTGTGCAGCCGCCCGGCGGTGTCGATCACCACCACGTCACTGGCGCGGGCAGCCGCGGCATCAAGCGCGTCGTAGACCACCGCCGACGGGTCCGCGCCGGCGGCGTGGGCCACGAGCGGCAGGTCGGCACGCTTGGCCCACACCTCGAGCTGTTCGATCGCGGCTGCGCGGAAGGTGTCGGCCGCCGCAAGCAGCACATTCGCGCCGAGCGTCTTGAAGCGCTGCCCGAGCTTCGCCACGGTCGTCGTTTTGCCAGTGCCGTTGACGCCCACGACCAGCACAACCGCCGGCGTGCCGCCGCCGGGAATGCGCGGCCAGCCCGTGGTTTGACGCGGCGCGAAGAGGCCGACCAGCTCGTTCTTGACCGCGATCTCCGGCTCCAGGTCGCGCCGTGCCCGGGCGCCCTCGACGACGCGCGCCGCCAGGGCCGCGCCCAGATCGGCGGCGATCAGCGCCTCCTCGATCTCGTCCCAGGTGTCATCGTCGAGCGGCCGCCCCAGGGCCTCGCGCAGCCGGCTGACGAAGCCTGACCTGGTGCGCGCCACGCCGTGTTCGAGCGTCAAGTCGGTGTCGTCTCCGCCAGTTCCGGGGCGGCGTGCTTGCCGTTCCCGGTGCCGTTCTCCTTGCCATTGGTCGGAGCCGGCAGCTTCATCGACACGATGCGACTGACCGCGTCGTCGCCCAGGGTCACGCCGTACAGCGCGTCCGCGGCCTCGATGGTGCCGCGGTTGTGGGTGATGACGATGAACTGCGTTTGCTCAGCCAGGCCGCGCAGCGCGCGCGAGAAACGGCCCACGTTGGCTTCATCGAGCGCGGCATCGACCTCGTCGAGCACGCAGAACGGCACGGGCCGCACCTCGAGCATCGCCAGCAGCAGGCTCACCGCGGTCAGCGCGCGCTCCCCACCCGACAGCATCTGCAATGGTTGGCGCTTCTTGCCCGGCGGACGCGCGTGTATGTCGATGCCGGTCGTCGAGAGATCGTCGGGCGCGGTGAGCGAGAGCTGTGCCTCGCCGCCGCCGAACAGCTCCGTGAAGCGCCGCGCAAAGGCATCTTCGAGCGCGGCGAAGGTGGCGCGGAACTGGTCGTTGATGAGCGCGCCCAGCGACGCGATCAGGTCGCGCGTCGAGCTGATCGCGGCCTCGACGTCGATGCGCTGCGCCTCCAGCCCATCGAGCCGCTCGCGCAGCTCGGCGTACTCCTCGACCGCGAATGGGTTTCCTGCGCCCAGCTCGTGGAAGCGTCGGCGCAGGCTTGAGAGCTTGCCGGTCGAGACAGGCTCGGGGGCCGACTTGTCGGCCGACCAGCGCTCCAGCGTCCGGCTGAGCAGGTCCTCCAGCTCGCCCGGCTCCGCCTCGTGTCCTTCGGCCGGTGGCTCATCGCCCGCGGCCCGCGTCAGGGCGGCGAGGCCGTCATCACCAATCGCGGCGAGTTCCACGAGGAGGCCCTCGCGGCTCTGTTCGAGGAGCAGCCGCGTCTCCAGCGCTCGGACCTCCGCGGCGCGGCTGCGGGTCTCGTGCTCGCGCAGCGTCTCGCGCGCGGTCGTGGCCCGAGTCTCTGCTGCGGTCAGGTTCGCGCGTTCCTCCGCGCCGCCGGCGTACGCCGCCTCAAGGTTCGCGGCCGCCTCAGCGTCGGCCTTCGTCGCGATCTCGAGCTGCGCCATCAGCTGGGCACGTCGTTCCGTCAACTCCGCGTCACGCAGCGCCGTGCGCTGGCGCTCGGCCGCGAGGTCGCGCAGCCGCGCCTCGTCCATCGCCAGCGTCACCTCCGCCCGGCGACGCGCCTCCTGCGCGGCGTTCGTGGCCCCGGCCTGGCTGGCGATCTGACGGCGCAGCTCAGCCGCGCGTTCACGCAGCTCGGCGGCGCGCTTGACCGTTGACCTGGGCGCGGCCCCCGCGGCCGAAGTGCCAGAGTCGGCTTCCAGCCGGGCGATGTCCGCCGTGATGCGACCGACCAGGTCGCGCTGCGCGGTCGTCTCCGACTCGAGCCGCTCGAGCTGCGATTTCTGCCAGGTTTGTTCGCGCACGAGCTGCTCGCCGCGCCGCTGGGCGAGGCGCTCGATCTCCTCGGCGCTGCGCAGCTGGCGACGGGTGGCTTCGTGCCGCTTGCCAGCGTCGGCCAGGGCGTCGGCTGCCTTGGCGGCCCCGTCAGTCGCGACCTTGACCTCCGCGCGCAGGCTGTCGAGCGTCGCTTCCATTTCCTGCAGCTGCTGTGCCTGTGCATCGCGCTGCGCCCGCTGCTCGAGCACCGACTCGGTCGCGGCCAGCTGGATCAGCCCGTCGTCGGCTACCACCTCGCCGGCGAGGGTGACCGCGCGCCAGCCCTGCGGCAGCGCGGCGCGCAGGTTCAGCGCTGCCGCGAGGTCGGGCAGCCAGACCAAACGTTCCAGGAGACGCGTCACCTGTGACTGCGGGTCGCGCCTGATCGCCTCGCTGAGCCGGCCGCCACCCGCGGCAATCGCCGCCTCTGTGATCTGCGCAAGCGCGGCCGGCGAAGTTGGCTTCGCGGCGACGCCCGAAACGGCCAGGTTGCCCCGGCGCCCGGCGAGTGCGGTGACTGACCCCTCATCGACCAGGAAGCCGCTCGCCGCCGCGCCCAGTGCCGCCGACACCGCAGCGCGGAAACGCGGCTCGATCTCGAGTCCCTCCGCCACGAGCGCGCCGCCGCGCGCCCGCGCAGCCTTGGCCAGCCCCTCGTCGCTCAGCGCGGCCAGTGCCGCGTCCAGTGCCGCGAGCCGTCCGCGGACGGCGCCCGCGTCAGCTTCCGCTTCAGCAAGGCGGGCGAGCGCTCCGGCTCGTGCCGCGAGCGCGGCATCGGCCGCGATCCGTGCCGCCGCGACGTCCTCGGCGGCAGCCTTCTCTTCGTTGCTCGCCGTCTCCAGGCCACGCTCAGCGTCGGCCAGCTCGTGGACCGCAGCCAGGCGGCGCGCCTCGACCTCAGCCGTGCGCGCACGCGCCGTCGCGACCGAGTTCTCGAGCGTCGTCAGGCCTCGCTCGTGCCCTTCGGCCTCGCGCCGCCGCGCGGCGATGTCGACCGTCGCCGGCTCGCCGCCAGCAGCATCCGCATGCGCATCCTCCAGCTCAGCGAGCTGGCGCTCAACGTAGTCAAGCTCCGTCGCGAGCGCTGGATCGGCCTCCGGGATCGGGCGGCTCAGCTCAGCCAGCGCGGCCGCGCGGCGCGCCTCGGCGGCCGTCTGCTCGGCGGTGACGCGCTCGACGTCGCGCGCCTGCGCCGCGACCTCCGTCTCGAGCCGCGCCTGGTCCAGGCGGAGCGCCGTGAGTTGCTCGCGCTGCTTGTCGAGCGTGCGGCGCAGCGCCTGCTCCGCTTCCGCGCGGCGCGAGATCTCGGCCGCGAGCCGGGTCGCCTCGGTCTCGGCTGCCTTCAGCTCGGCCAGCGCCGCGTCGGCGGCTGCCCGCGAACGTTCGACCTCCCGTGCTTCCTTCGCCGCTGACTGCGAGAGCGCGCCCCACCGCGCTCGCGCGGCTTCGAGCAATGCCTCGGCCAGCTCCGCTCCCGCGGAGCGCCGCGCCTGCAGCTGCTCCGCCTGCGCCGCCAGCCGCTTGGCCTGTGGGCGCAGCTCCGCGAGCAGGTCGCGCAGGCGCTCCAGGTTGGCCTCGGCTTCGAGGAGCTCCGCTTCTGCCTGGCGGCGGCGGCGCTCGTGGCGCCGCACACCGGCCGCCTCCTCGAACAGCGGCCGGCGCTCTTCGGGCCGCAGCGCGAGCGCCTGGTCGACCATGCCCTGGCCGATGAACAGGAACGCGTTGTCGGCCAGGTTGCCCGCGTCGAGCAGCTCGACGAGGTCCTTGAGCCGGATCTTCTGGCGGTTGAGCAGGTATTCGTTCTCGCCGGAGCGGTAGAGGCGCCGACCGATCTCGACCTCGCCGAAGTCCACCGGCAGCAAGCGGTCGGAGTTGTCGATGACGAGCGTGACGTCGGCCATGCCGATCGCCCGGCGCGCCGACGAGCCGGCGAAGATGACGTCCTCCGAGCGCCGCGTGCGCAGCATCCGGCCCTGCTCACCGAGCGTCCAGCGCAGGGCGTCGGCGAGATTGCTCTTGCCGCTGCCATTGGGGCCGACCACGGCACTGATGCCCTCGCCGAACTCAACCGTGGTCCGTTCGGCGAACGACTTGAAGCCCACGAGGCGCAGCGCTGTCAAGCGGCGGCTCATGTGCGGCTCCCAGGCTGCTTTGCCTCAGCGTCGAGCGCCACCAGGGCAAGCGTCGCCGCCTCAGTCTCCGCCTCGCGCCTGCTCCGGCCCTCGCCGCGACCCATGGCCAGCCCGCCGATGCGCACCTCGACGACGTAGTGCCGCGCATGGGGCGGGCCGTCGTCACTGAGCAGCTCGTAATGTGGGGCTCGACCGGTCTTGGCGTAGGCGCGCTCCTGGAGGACGCTCTTGGCCGGCTTCAGGTCATCCACCGCGCCCTGCGCGGCGAGCTCCGGCTCCGCCACCTTGCGCAGCCAGCGCTTCGTGCGCGCCAGCCCGAACTCCAGGTAGACCGCGCCACACACCGCCTCGAACGTCGCGGCGAGGACGGATTTGCGGCTGCGCTCGTCGGCCGACGAAGCGCCCAGTCCCAAAAGCAGGTACGAACCGAGCTCGAGGCGCTGGGCGATGCGCGACAGGCCGCGTGCCGAGACGATCGCCGCGCGGCGGGTGGTCAGGGAGCCTTCGTCGTCATCGGGGTAGCGCTCGAACAGCGCCTCCGAGACGATCACCGAGATGACCGCGTCGCCCAGGAACTCCAGTCGCTCGTTGGACGCGCCAACGGAGGGTTGCTCATGGACGTAGCTGCTGTGGACCAGCGCTTGCTCGAGGAACGTGAAGTCGCTGAAGGGAAGGCCGAGCCGGCTCGCGAGATCGCGCGCCGAGGTCAATGTGTCTGGCAGCTCCGTGCGACCCGCCCGGGACGGGTCGTTACTTGCCCTTGTCCTCGACGTAGTCGACGGCGTCCTGAACGGTGCGAATCTTCTCGGCGTCTTCGTCCGAGATCTCGGCACCGAACTCCTCCTCCAGGCTCATGATCAGCTCGACGAGGTCGAGCGAGTCGGCGTTCAGGTCGTCGACGAACGAGGCCTCGGGGGTTACCTGGTCCTCATCGACGCCGAGCTGCTCGACGACGATCTTCTTAAGGCGCTCGTAGGTCTCAGCGGTCACTGGTGCTCCCTCTCCTGTGTTTGGCGGTCTCTGGCGACTCGCCCGAGCACTCCGTTGAGCAGCCGGCGGGCCGGTTCGCCACTGTATGTGCGAGCGAGTTCGACCCACTCTGCGATGGCCACAGATGGCGGCGTCGCGGCCGAGTGTAGCAGTTCAGATATGGCCGAACGCAACAGCGCGCGGTCGATTTTTGCGAGCTGCACGACCGGGTAGCGCGGCGCCAGCGACCCGATCTGGGCATCGATCTCGTCGCGTCGTTCCACGACCGCGCCGACGATGACGCGCGCCAGCTCCGCGGTGTCGTCCGGTGTCCCCTCCTCGCTCAGCCGCCGCTCGAGGATCGTGGTCGCCGTGTGCTGACCGAAATCGGCCTCGAACACCGCCCCTAATGCCAGCCGGCGGGCCTCGCGCTGTTGCTCATGCGAGGGCATCGGCGATCCGATCCGGGATGCGCGCACGTGCGGCGGCGGCGGTCACCTCGACCGCGAAGCCGATCATCCGCCGCCGCGCCCGGCCATGGGTTATGAGCACCGTCCCCTTCACCCCGAGCAGCGGTGCGCCACCCAGGCGCTCGTAATCGAAGCGCTTGCGTATCTGTGCGATGCCGGGGCGCATGAAGAGGTAGCCCAGTGGCCCCCACGGCGGCCTTTTGAACTCTGTCCGGAGCATGTCGAAGATGAAGCTCGACAGGCCCTCGAAGAACTTGATGGTGACGTTACCGACGGACGCGTCGCAGACCACGACGTCGGCCGGGTGGTGGGGCAGGTCCTTGCCCTCGGCATTGCCGATGAAGCGCAATGGGCTGGCCTTGATGAGCTCGGTCGCCTCCTGGACGCGCCCCTCGCCCTTGCCGCCCTCCTCGCCGATGGACAGCAGGGCGACCGACGGATCGACCACACCGAACACCTGCTCGGCCAGGATCGTGCCCATGTGCGCGTACTGGTACAGGTTCAGCCCGCTGGAGTCGGTCGTGGCGCCGATGTCGAGCAGCACCATGGGCCCCTTGTCGGTGACCATCTGAACTGCCAGCGCGGGCCGATCGACGCCCTTGAGGCGGCCCAGGAAGAGGATCGCCGACGCAACGCCCGCGCCGGTGTGGCCGGCGGTGACCACGGCATCGGCCTGGCCGTCCTTGACGAGACGCATGCACACGTTGATCGACGCGTCGCGCTTGCTGCGCACCGCGGCCGCGGGGTGCTCTTCCATCGACACCGATTGAGAAGCCTGCACGATGCTGACGTTGGCTGGCCTGTCCGGACCGATAAAGGGCTCGATCCTGGGCTCGTCGCCAACGAGGATGACGTCAGTGTCCGGGTGTCCGCGCGCCCAGTCGACGCTGCCGATCACGACCTCTTCCGGGGCGTGATCACCGCCCATGGCGTCAACTGCGACGCGAACGCGGCCGGGCGTGGCCGTGTGGCCGGAGCGAAGGACCTCGAGGTCCACTGCTATGTGTCCTGGTGCCGCAGCCGCGCGTGGGGCGGGTGCGCGCTAGGACGCGGCCTCAGGCTTGGCCTTGGCCTTGATGCGCACAGCCTCGCGGCCGTTGTACCAGCCGCAGTTGTCGCACGCGTGGTGGGCGCGCTTCTGGGCGTGGCAGTGCGGGCACTCCTCGAGCTGCGGCGCTGTGAGCGCCTGATGCGCGCGCCGGTCACCCTGGCGGGCGTGCGACACACGCCGCTTGGGAACTCCCATTTCGTGGCTACTCCTCGGTCACTAGTTGGTCTTGATCTTGTCGCGCAGCTCGGACAGCGCGGCCAGCCGCGGGTCGATTGACTCGTCGTCGTGTCCGTGCTCGGTGACGGTGTTGAGATCGACGCCGCACACCGGACAGAGGCCGCGGCAGTCGGGCCGGCAGAGTAGCGCAATCGGCTCAGCAAGGCTGATCGCCTCCCGAATCGGCGCGTCCAGGTCGAGCTCGTGGTGGTCGTCCAGGCGCAGCGCGTCGGGCTCCAGCGAATCATCCACCGGCTGGCCGGTGTCGATATCGATCGACGGCAGCGCCTCCTCCTCGATCTCGAGCGAGATGGGCGAGACAACCGCCTTCAGGCAACGGCTGCACGAGCCCTCGATGGCCGTGGACAGGCTCGCCTTGGCCAGGATGCTGCGGCTGGTGCGCGACAAGCGGACCTCGCCGGCAATCGGTGCGGCCAGCTGCAGGTCGTCGTACAGCGGCAGCTCGATCGGCTCGATCGTGTAGCGCCGCTCCGTCCCCGGCGCCGAGCGCAGCAGGGTCGCGACGTTATAGCTGAGCACGGGTGCCCTCGGAGTGGCCGGGCTCGAGCCGCTCGGGGTCACCGGGCGGCGCGAGTTCGTCGGGGGTGCCGGGCGAAGCGTCGCCCGGCTGTTCATCGACATGCCGGTCGTCGAGCAGCGCCAGGCCGCGTTTGATGCTCTGCAGGGCGCGGATGCACTCGCCCTCCAGCTTGACCAGGACGCTCTGCGCATACTCGTCGGCGCCGCGCCGGATCTCGTCTGCCTCGCGCTGGCCGTCGCTGATGATCTCGGCCGAGCGGATCTCAGCCGCGCGGGTGAGCTCGCGCTCTTCGATGAGGAACGCGGCCTGCTCCTGGGCACGGGCCAGGATGCGCTCGGCCTCCTCCTGGGCGCGCTCGACGATGCGCTCGGTCTCTTCGTTGATCCGCTTGGCAGCGCGAATCTCCTCCGGCACGGCAACGCGCAGCTGGTCGAGCAGGTCGAGCGCGCGCGCCTGGTCGACGATCACGTTGCTGCTCAACGGAAGGTTGCGGCCGCCGGAGATCAGCCGCTCCAGCTGCTCGATGAGAAAGATGATGTCGATCGGAGTTTCCCCAAAGATGCGCCGCGGGCGGCGTCGGCGGCGCTCGCCCTGAGCGCTGAATTGTACGGGCTAGCGGTTCAAACGGCGGGCCGCGGCGGCGGGCACGAACCGGCTCACGTCGCCACCGAAGGCGGCGATCTCCTTGACCAGGGTCGAGCTCAGGTAGGCATGCTCGAGCGCGGTCATGAAGAAGATCGTGTCGATATCGGGCGCGAGCTTGCGATTGGTGTGAGCCATCGACAGCTCCGATTCGAAGTCGCTGACAGCGCGCAGCCCGCGCACGACGAAGCTGGCCCCGATCTGGGCGCAGTACTCGACCGTCAGGCCGTCGAAGCCCGCCACCTCCACCTTGGCGTCGAGCCCGTCTTCGTGGAGCGCCTCACCCAGGGCCGCGATGCGCTCATCCAGGCCGAGCAGCGGCGACTTGCGCGGATTCACGAGCACGCCCACGACGAGCCTGTCGAAGACTGCCGTCGCGCGGCGGATGACGTCGAGGTGGCCGAACGTGACTGGATCGAACGAGCCCGGGTAGAGCGCGGTTGTCATAGGTCGCGAGTGTAGAAGGTGACTGCAGTCTCGCCGAAGCGCTTCACGCGCTCCTTGGCGAGGAGGCCAACGTGGTCGGCCGGCTCGTCGCGCCAGAAGTGCTTGACCGCGACCGTCGCACCCGGTACGAGCCAGTCGCGCGCGGGGTCGCCGAGCAGCTCTAAAGCGTTGACCATCACGGGATCGCTGTAGGGCGGGTCGAGCAGCGCAGCGCTGAAGGGCCCATCGGTTTCCTTGCGCAGGTTGCGCAGGTAGACGACGACATCGGCGCGCACCACACGGCCGCCCTCGAGCTTCGCGCGCCGCAGGTTCGCTCCGATGAGCTGGCAGTTGGCCCCGTCGTGCTCGACGAAGGTTGCCGCACTCGCGCCGCGGCTGAGCGCCTCGATGCCCGCGGCACCGGTCCCCGCGAATAGATCGAGGAATGATCCATCGAGCGCGCCCTCGGCTTCAAGTGCGCCGAAAAGCGACTCCTTCACCCTGTCGGTGAGCGGCCGCGTGGCCGTGCCGCGCGGGCCTTCCAGGCGCACGCCGCGTGCCCTGCCGCCGATGACCCGCCCGGCGTCAGGCATCGGACAATTCAGGCATTGGCGTCCTGGGTGAGCACTTCGCCGGCGCCAACCCGCCTGAGCCAGCCGACCTTGAGCTCGTGCTCCAATGCCTCGTAGTCGGCCGGCAGGCGGCCAGTCGAGTCGACGATGCGCTCGGCGATCGTCCGTGCCTGGAGTGAGAGCGCCTGATTGGCCGCGCCGGACAGTGACGCGACGCGCAGCGGCGGCAGGCCGCTCTGCGACAGCCCGAGCAGCTCGCCTTCACGGCGCTGCTCCAGGTCCTTCTCTGCGAGCACGAAGCCGTCGGTCGTGGCGACGAGTGCGTCGAGCCGCGCGGCCACGGTTGCCTCCTCGTCATCGGCCGGGTTCTGGGGATCCGCGGGATAGCGCTCGGTGACGAGAACACAGTACGACTCTGCCTCGCCCCGGCCGACACGTCCGCGCAGCTGGTGGAGCTGGGCGAGGCCAAACCGATCCGCGTCGAGAACCATCATGACCGTCGCCTCCGGCACGTCTACACCCACTTCGAGCACCGTCGTGCCGACCACAATCGGCACCTCGCCGCGACGGAAGCGCTCCATGCGCGCGTCGCGGTCGGCGGCCTTCATCTGGCCGTGCACGATCTCGATCTCAGGCACCGCCACGTCCACTCCGGCCACCTGCGCTGCCTCGGGCCATTTCTCGCGCACCAGCTCCGCCGCCTGCTCGACTGACCGACCAGCCGTGGTCTCGTCCTCCTCCACCAGGGGTACGACCACGAACGCCCGGTAGCCCGCAGCCACCTGCTGCGCGATCAATGCGATCGCGCCCTGGCGACCGTCCTCGCGCCGCACCAGCTCGTGCGTCCGCCGGATGGCGGTCCGAATCTGCTGCCGCCCGGCCGGCGGGGTGCGCAGGTCCGATACGTCGAGGTCGGCATGGACGATCTGGCCCAGCGTGCGCGGGATGGGCGTCGCGGTCATGAGCAGGACATGCGGCGCCGCGCCCTTGCTGGTCAGCGCTTCCCGCTCCGCCACGCCGAAACGGTGCTGCTCATCGACGACGACCAGGCGCAGGTCCGCGAAGGAAACCGCGTCCTGCACCAGCGCGTGCGTGCCGACGGCGATGCGACCGCGTGTCCGGCCCTCGATCGTGGCCATAGGCGCGCCCAACAGTGCGAGCGCGTCGGCGCGTTGCCCCCCGGGCAGCGAGCCAGTCAGCAGCACCACCTCGTGGCCCAGCGGCTCGAGCAACCTGCCCAGCGTCGCGGCGTGCTGGCGCGCCAGCAGGTCGGTGGGCGCGAGCAGCGCTCCCTGGTGCTGGGCGTCGGCCACGAAGGCGAGCGCGAGCGCCGCCACGGCGGTCTTGCCCGACCCGACGTCACCCTGCAGCAACCGCATCATCGGCCGCTTGCCGGCCAGGTCGACCCGGATGTCGTCCAGAGCCGCGCGTTGATCAGACGTGAGGGTGATCTCGAGCTTGTCGTCGCCCGGGCTGCGTGCCGCGATGCGCGCCCGAACCTGGGTGGCAATCACCTCCTCGACCTGCTTCTGCGCGGCGCGGAAGCGCTCATCGGCCACGGTGATCGGGACACCAAGCTCGGTCTCGCGCTGGCGTTTGCGTGCCACCATTCCCACCTGGAGCGCCAACAGCTCATCGAACGCAAGACGACGCAATGCCTGGTCGCGGTGGTCGAAATCGGGCGGGAAGTGGACCCACTCGAGCGCGTCCTCAATGTTGGCGAGCCGCTCGGCCAGCTGGCCCCCCATCCCCGGCGTCAGGTACTCCACCTGCGACCTGGCGGCGCGATCGAGCGCCAGCCTGATCCGGGCGCGCAACGTTGGCGCGGTGACGCCGGCCGTCAGCCGGTAGACGGGCACGATGCGGCCGGCGTGCAACGCCGAATCGTCGGCCGCGCCGAACTCCGGGTTGGCAAAGCGCGGCAGCCAGCCGCGCAGCTCGACCTTGCCCGCGAGCGCAACGGTCTGACCGGGCGCGAGGCGGCGCTCGATGTAGCGCCGGCCGAACCAGACGGCCTCGCCTTCGCCGCTCGCGTCGCGCACCCGCGCCACGGTTCTCTGGACACGCCGCCGGAATCCCGGATCGACGCGCAGATCGACGATCTCGACAGTTGCAGCGACCGGCCCGTCGGGCGGCTGTGACGCGATCTCGCGCAGCGTCATCTGGTGGGTGAAGTCGTCGTAGCGGCGCGGGAAGTGGAAGATCAGGTCCCGCACGGTGTTGAGCTCGAGACGCCGCAGATTCTTCGCCATCCCGGGCGCCACGACAGCGCGGATGTCCTGGTCCAGGATGGGCAGAGCCGCGTCTGCGGCCGATGCGCGAGCAGCGGCGGGCTTGGCGGTCCGGGCTTCGGGCACCTACTCGGCCGCGATCAGGAAGTCGTAGTGCGGCTGGCCGCCCTCGACCAGCTCGATCTCAACGCCGTCAAGCTCCGTCGCGAGCTGGTCGCGCAGCTCCTGGCCTGCCGCATGGTCAACATCGCGACCGCGATACAGGGTCAGCAGCTCGAAGCCGGACTTCAGCTCGCCGATGCCGGAACGGATGGCCGCCGTTCGATCGGCATGGGCAGCAACAAGCCCATCATTTGGGCCGAGCACGATGTAGTCGCCGCGGTGCACTTTGTGCCGCCCCATGCGCGCGTCGCGCACCGCCAGTGAGACCTGCAGCGTCTGGACGTTGCGCCCGGCCTGGGTCATCTGCTTGGCCGCATCCTTCAGCGCCGCGTCGGGATCGAAGGCCAGCAGCGCTGCCACGCCCTCGCCCGCGTTGCGCGTCGGCACGACCTCGACCTTCACCCCGGGGCACAGCTCGCCCGCCTGTTTCGCGGCCAGCCGCACGTTGGGGTTGTTGGGCAGAACGATCACCTCGCCGTTGCCCGAACCACGGATGGCATCGGCCAGCTCACCGACCGACGGATTGGCTCCCTGCCCACCCTGGACGACGCCGGTCGCGCCCAGCGATGAGAAAACGCGCGCGAGGCCGTCGCCCGCGGCGACGGCGATCACCGCCGGGCCCTCGCGCAGCGGCGCGGCGCCGCTGATCGATGCCGCCTCGGTCGAAACGCGCGTGCGCTCGCGCACGTCGGTCGCCTGGCGATCGAGGTTCTCGATCGTGATGCGGCTGAGCGTGCCCAAGGTCAGCCCGTAGCCGAGCACCTCGTCGGGCCGCTCGTTGTGGACATGGATCTTGACCGCGCGATCGTCGCCCGCGACCAGGACGGACTCGGCCATGCGATCGAGCCGCGCCCGGATGGCGGCAACGTCTAGCCGCGCGCCCTCCGGTGGCAGGATCACGAAGACCGTCTCGTAGCCGTAGCCCTCCGCTTCGAGCGCGTCCCACGTGGGCAGGGCGATGTCGTTCGTGAGCTTCATGCCGTGCGGCAGGTGATCGCCCTGAATGGACGCCAGGGCGCCACGCAGCAGCAGCTCGATACCGCGGCCGCCGGCATCGACCACGCCGGCCTCCTTTAGCACCGGCAGGAGCGACGGCGTGCGCTGGACTGACGCGGCTGCCTCGTCGACCGCGACGCGCAGCAGGTGCTCGATGGAGCCGTCGCCGCGCGGCGCTTTCTCGCTTGCCTGGGCCACGTCGCGCGCCACCGTCAGCATCGTCCCCTCGACGGGGTGCGCCACCGCCTGGAACGCGGTCGTGCAGCCGCGCTTGAAGGCCTCGACGAGTATCGGCGCGGTAACGCGCTCATGGCCGGCGATCGCCTCGCCCATGCCGCGCAGCAGCTGCGAGAGGATCACGCCGCTGTTGCCGCGCGCGCCCATCAGCGCGCCCAGGCTGAGCGCCGATGAGATGCGCGTCGGGGTGCGCTCCAGCGGCGGCACGCTCTCCGCCTCAGCCACGGCGGCCTGGATGGTGGCGAGCATGTTGGAACCCGTGTCCCCGTCCGGGACGGGGAACACGTTGAGCGCGTTGACCTCGTCGAGGTTGGCGTGAAGGACGGCGCCGGCATGACGCATCGCGGCCATGAGGTCATGGCCGTCCCACGACATGTTGTTCATGGGTGGACGGCGGCGACGCCGTATGACGATCGCACGACGTCAGCTATAGTACGCAGCCGGAACGCCCCGCCGGGCGGCCGCATCCCAACGATCGGAGTTCTTTCAGACAATGGCCCGCGCCTGTGCAATCTGCGGCAAGACCTCAATGGCTGGTTTCAACCCCCAGTCGACCGGTATGAACCGCGTCCGCGCCCATCGCCGCATGACTGCCAACCTGCAGAAGATGCGCCTGCCGGTGGGCGGCGTCGAGCGCAGCGTGCTGGTTTGCACGCGCTGCCAGAGGACGCTCCAAAAGACCGCCTAGCCCGCAGGGCTGGTTGCACCTGCGGCGCTGTCAAGCCAGATGGTCATCGGGCCATCGTTCACCAGCTCGACTTCCATCTCAGCACCGAACAGGCCCCTCGCCACCCTGACGCCGCGCGCCTCCACGGCCCTGCAATAGGTCTCGTACAGCCGCTCCCCCATGTCCGGCGGTGCGGCGTCCAGGAATGACGGCCGGCGGCCCTTGCGCGTATCCGCGTAGAGCGTGAACTGGCTGATCGCCAGGACCTCGCCGCCGACATCGGCGAGCGACAGGTTGGTCTTGCCGTCCTCGTCGCGAAAGATCCGCAGATCAACCGTCTTGCCGGCGAGCGCCTCGACCGTGGTTTCATCATCGGCATGGCCGATGCCCACCAGGGCGACCAAGCCGGGCCCAATGGCGCCGACCACCTTGCGATCAACCCTGACCTGGGCGCCGGTCGTGCGCTGCAGCAGCAGACGCATCAGCGTGCGTCGTAGCGCGCGTTGCCGGCCAGGCGCTTGACTTCCTGGACCTCGAGCGCGGCGTCGCGGCCGCGCTGGAAAAGCGCCGAGCCCACGATGCACGTGGTGACGCCGTGGCTGCCGACGACTTCCGCGGTGGCGGAGCTGACGCCGCCATCGGCGTGGACCGCAAAGCGCGGGCGATCGCGAAACATGCGCCGCACATCGGCGATCTTGGCCGCGGGTCCGGGCATGAAATGCTGGCCACCGAAACCAGGCTCAACGGTCATCACGATGACCAACGACAGATCGTCGGCGAAGCTGGCGAGGACCTTGGCTGGCGTGCTCGGGCTGATCGCGAGGCCCGCGCCGCGGCCGGCGTCGCGGATGCGCGCCAGCGTGGCGTGCTTGCCATGCGCGGAGTCGTCGATCTCGTAGTGGAACGTGATCGTGTCGGGGCCTGCGGCGATGAAGCGCTCCAGGTAGCGCGCCGGCTCCGAGATCATCAGGTGGGCGTCGATCGGCAGGTCCGTCAGCCGTCGCACCGCGGCCACGACATCCGGCCCAAAAGTGATGTTGGGCACGAAGTGACCGTCCATCACATCGAGATGCAGGCGGTCCACGCCCGCGTTCTCGAGCTTGCGCACGACGCGGTAGAGGTTGCCGAAGTCGGCCGTCGTGATACTGGCCGCGACCTCGATCTTGCGCACTGCCGCCCTAGTGTCGCGGACTTTGCGCGATTGTTAGCGGCGCGCGGCGCTGATCGCCGCGGCGCTGCGCACCACGAGCAGCTCCTGCCGTCGTGCGACCGCGGCCGGCGCCGGGGCACCGGCGCGATCGGCCGCGAGCTGGCCACACGCCGCACCAATGTCCACTCCACGGTTGCGGCGCACGGTCGTGCCCAGGCCGCCTTCGCGCAGGATCGCCGCGAAGGCCTCGACGCGCGACGCCGGGCTGGGCTGCCAGGGCGTGTGCGCAACCGGGTTCATCGGGATGAGGTTGATATGCGCGAGCTGGCCGCGCAGCAGGCTCACCGCCGCGTGCGCGTCGGCCGGCGTGTCGTTGATGCCCTCGATCATCACGTACTCATAGGTGACGCGCCGGCCCGTCGTGGCGGCATACCTGCCGGCCGCGACGACGACATCGGCTATCGGGTAGCGCCGGTTGAGCGGCACGAGGACGTCGCGCAGCTCCGGCCGCGCGGCGTGGAGCGAGACCGCCAGCGTGTACGTGGGACCGGCCGCGATCATGCGCTCGATGCCCGGCAGCACGCCGCTCGTGCTGATCGTTACGTGGCGCGCCCCCAGGCCAAAGCGCGCCCGGTCGGTGATCGCGGCGGCGGCATCGAGCACACGCTCGACATTGAGCAGGGGCTCGCCCATGCCCATGAACACCACGTTCGTCAGTCGCTGGCCGACGCCGGCGAGCCACTGGCGCCAGACGCGTACCTGGTCAACGATCTCCGCCACTTCCAGGTCGCGCCAGAAGCCCAGCTCGCCGGTCGCGCAGAACGGGCAGCCGACGGCGCAGCCCGCCTGGCTGGAGATGCACGCCGTCGCGCGCGCCTTGCGCCAGCCGCGCGCGGGGTAGCGCATGAGGACCGTCTCGATTAATCGGCCGTCGTCAAGCCGGTGGAGCGCCTTCTGGGTCAGGCCGCCATCGGACGGCGTGATGTCGGGCGGACCGAGCGTCGTGAGGCGGAACGACTCCTCGAGCTCACGCCGCAACGGCTGGGGCAACGTCCGCAGCTCGTCGATGGATTGCGCCGCGCCCGCCCAGACGTGATCCGCGATCTGGCGCGCCCGGTAGGCTGGCTGGCCGCGTTCGGCCAACCACGCTTCGAGCTTCGCCACGGGCACGCCCGACAGTCCGGGTCGCGGATCGCGCGCGCCGGCAGGTGGCAGGCTGATCAGAGGTTGGGCAGAGCCGTCACCAACGGTCTCCGACAACATCAACGAATGCTAGCCCCGAACCGACGGATGGGCCGGGAGCTCATCGGATGACCGATCCGACCAGGCCCGGCCGGCCACGCACCAGCTCCGCGGCGGACATTCGCCGGCCACCCGCGGGCTGCACCTCGACCAGCTCGAGCAATCCGTCGGACGCCGCCAGTGCGACCCGATTGGCCGGCAGCCTGAGAAGTGTGCCCGTCTCGCGGGTAGCCCCCCCGCCCAGCGGTCGGGCGTCCCAGACGATGACCCGTCCCGCGTCGGTCTCGAAGAACGTGCCCGGCCACGGCAGGTAGGCGCGGATCTGCCGGTCGAGGTATGCGATGCCGCGCACCAGCTCGAGCCGGCCATCCTCGCGCCGCAGCGGACGCGTCATCGTCACTCCTTCGGCTGGCTGCGGCCGCGGCGTGATCTCGCCGGCGAGGTAGGGCTCGAGCGTGCCGGCCAGCAGATCGGCCGCCAGCAGGCTCAGGCGCGTCTCCAGCTCGGGCGCGGTTTCCGTCCCGCTTGTCGCATAGCGCGCCTGGGCAACGACGGGGCCTGTGTCCAGGCCAGAGTCCATCTGGATGATGGTCACGCCCGTCTCCTTGTCGCCCTCCAGGATCGCCGCCTGGACCGGCGACGCGCCGCGATGGCGCGGCAGCAGTGACGGATGGAGGTTCAGGGCCCCGTGGCGCGGCGTCGTCAGCAGCGCGGCAGGAACGATCTGGCCGTAGTCGGCCAGCACCAGCAAATGGGGGCCGGCACGGAGCACCTGCTCGACTACCTCCTGCTCGCGGAGGCGGCGTGGCCGCAGCATGGGCACCTGCG
>DATBRX010000167.1:0-14877 GCA_036560085.1 Candidatus Limnocylindrales bacterium | reverse complement strand
GCGGCCGACAACCCAGACGTGGTGGTCGGTTACAGGATCAAGCGTGCTGATCCGTTCGTTCGGCTGGCCTACGCGCGCGCCTACCGGTTGGCGCTGCGTATCTTCTACGGCCTCAAGGTGCGCGACCCCGACTGCGCGTGCAAGCTCTTCCGCCGCGCGGCGCTCGACGGCATCAGCGTTGAATCGCAGGGTGGCTTCCTGTCAGGTGAGCTGCTCGTGAAGCTGCTCCAGCGCGGCCGAACGATCGCCGAGGTCGGCGTGCCGCACTACCCGCGCATCGCCGGCAGTCAGACCGGCGCCAACCCGAAGGTCGTGCTGCGCGCGGTGCGCGATTTCTGGCGGCTGCGGCTGCGACTGTGGTTCCGCCGCCCGGGGGCGCTGGATCGCGGCGAGCCGTTGCTGGCCGAGGGCCCGACTACCTAGTCGGCCGCCCTAGTCGAGTTTTCGGGAACCGCTTTCGGGGTCGTCAGGCAGATCGACGTTGAGCGAGTTCACGAACTCGCGAAAGACCGACAGCTTCTCCTCTTCCGCGCCCTCGGGCACGACCCCGGCACGGTCCAGCACCGCGTCGGTGGCGAAGATCGGCACGCCGCTCCGGACCGCGAGCGCGATGGCATCAGAGGGCCGCGCGTCAAGATCGAGCTCGCGGCCGTCGACCTGGAGCAGCAGTCGCGCGCGGAACGTGTCCTCCGCCAGGTCCGATACGACGATGCGCTTGAGCGTCACGCCCAGCTCGGTCAGTGCCTGGCTGAACAGGTCGTGGGTCATCGGCCGCTCCGGGGTCACGCCCTGCAGACGCATCGCGATCGCGTTTGCCTCCCAGGGCCCGATCCAGATGGGCAGGTAACGATCGTGGCCCGTGTCGCGCAGGATGACGACGTGCTGCGACGAGAGCATGTGGACGCGGACACTCTCGACGATCATCTCGTTCAGGCCGCCGTTGTGGCCGTTCGCGCCCCCGGGCATGGCCGAAATTCTAGACCGCGCCAAAGGTCACGGAGCGGCCGTCGGCGACTCGACGGGGCGGGGCGTGCGCCTGGGGCGCGTGGGCTCCGGTGACGGCGTCTCACCGGGTGCAGTCGGGTACGGCGAGGGCGTAAGAGTCGGCGGCGGCGAGGCGCTGGCCGCGGGGCTGGCTGTCGGTTGCGGGACCGCGCCGGCGCCCAGCTCCACCCGGAAGAGACCGCTCGAGGTGGTGAAGATCAGCAGCGGCGGCTCGGAGTGGCCGCGGTCGACCACGTACATACCTGTGAGGTCGGCCAGTGGCGGGGTGCCGTCCGCGGCGAGATACTGAGTTGAGTAGGCGCCCGCCGCCTTGTCGTAGACGAGGACGCGCGACCACAGCTTGTCCCAGACATACAGGTCGCCGTCGCCGCGCACACCGGTCGCGCTCAGCAACGCATAGTCGTGGCCGGCGCGCAGGTCGCCGTCGTCGGGCGGTGGGTCGAGGCTGAAAGCCGTCTGGCGGCCGCTGAAGTACTGCTCCAGGTTCTCCGAGGTGACGGCGTAGATGTCGCCGTCGACGTACAGCTGGCGGAACCGGGTGACGTCGACGTTCTCGCTGATGAAGTACGGCGCGGGTGCCGAGAAGCCGCCCCCGTCCGCGGTCGGGTCGTAGCGCAGGATCTGACTCGTCCTGGGATAGGGCACGTAGATCCGGTACAGCCCCTGTTCGAGATTGATGATGAACGCCTGGAAGTCGACGACCGTCTCGTCCCACTTCTGGTCGCCCGACAGCCGCACCTCGCCCAGCGCGCCGGACGGCCGCCAGCGCCAAAGGCGGCTGTCTTCATCAAGGATCAGCAGGTCGGGCCCACCGTGCGCGAGCAGGCGCGGCACCCCGATGCCGCCGCCCAGCCCGTCGCCGGCGGTGATCACCGTCGTCATTGCGCCGGTCTCCGGATCGATGCGGACGACGGTATCGCCGACGATCGCGTAGGCCGCGCTGTCTGGTCCCTGGGCCAGCGCCGACACCCGCGCGCCCTCTGGCGCCGCGTACAGCTGCGTGGCGGTGACCGTGGCCGTGGCGTAGAGGGTTTCGAGTCCAAAGCGCAGCTGCGTGTCGAGCTGGGCGATCGTCTGCGGATCCACCTGCGCTTCGCGCGCGACGGCCAGGTCCGACCAGGCGCCCTGGAGCAGCACCAAGGCCTCGTCGGGGTCGGAGTGCAGGAGGTCGTCCGGGCCGAAGACCAGGTTGGCGGCCTCGACCGCGTCGGCCAGTGCCGCCTCGCCCTGGTTCACCTGGTCGATCGGCCGGTCGCCGCGCTGCGGCGCGTACCACAGGCCAACCCCGACCACGGCGACGACCGCGATGAAGCCCAGGACGGCGAGCGCTATGCGGCGCTGCGTTTCACGTCGCGTGGTCGCCGCAGTGATGCGCCGCAACGAGGTGCGGCGCTGCGGCATCAGGTCGAGCACGTGGTCGACGATGCGGCCCACGCCCTGGCGCAGTGCGCCCCGTGCCGCGACCGCGCGCTCCTGCACGGCCGACGCGGCACCCGCCATCTTGTCGGCCAGCGGGATTGGTGAGGCAATGGGCGTGCCCGCAAGCGGCTCGGACGGGCTCACCGGGACGAGCCGGTGCTCGACCTTGGCGAGCGACACCTCACTTGCCTCGATGGCCAGCACGGCGTCGGAGCCCGTCCCGCCGGCCGCGACGAACAGGTGGTGCAGGTGCTCCGCGGCGGACTGGGGGTGGAGGGTCACGACCGCGTTCTTGAGCTCTTCCGTGCCCACGGCCTCGACCAGGTTGCGCGAGCACAGGAGGAGCGAATCGCCGACCGAGAACTCGCCCCGCCAGACGTCGACCTTCAGGCTGTCCGCGGCCGGCAGGCCGGAGCCCGAGTCGTGCTCCGGCATGAGCAGTCGGGCCGAGCGCACCAGGTAGCCATCGGCCTCCCCACAGGTCGCGACGTAGATCTCGTTGCCACGCACGACCGCGAGCGCGATGCCGATCGCGCCGATGGGCAGGCCATTGCCCTCGCGCGAGTGGCGCAACCGTCGGTTCGAAGCGCGAATCGCCTTCTCGAGGACGATGGCGATGCCCGCCGATTCGTCGTAGTAATACTCACGACGGATCGAATCGGCGACGAGCCGGCAGGCCTCGCGGGTGCGGCCGCCGGTCTGGCGGCTGGTCGTGATGAGGTACAGGCTGCCCTTGGTGCGCGCCTTCGAACCGGTCGTCGGCTCGGTCACGATCAGTGCATCGGACGAGCTCGAGAGGCGATCCTCCTCGGCGACAAGCCCGTACTTGATCTGTAGCCGGGATGCCATCGGTGAGTGAGTCTAGCGTGGCCCGCCGCTTCGGCCGGGAGGCGGATTCGTGGCGCCCGGCGGTCGCACAACGACGCGCAGCTCGAGCAGCCGAACGCCCTCGGGCGCCTGGGCGAAAGCAGTCAGCAACTCGGCCTGGCGCATGCGCAGCTCGAGCCCGACACGCGGGTCCGAGGCGCTCACGACGAGTGCCGGCGGCTGGATCGACAGGAGGCGCGACCGGCCGGTCGCGGCCGGGACGCGCTCACTGACGAGGCGCTCCCACGCGGCCATCTGGCGCGCCAGGCGCAGCTCCGCGTCAATGCCCAGGCCCGCGGCAACGTCGGGCAGCATGTCGCCGATGCGCTTCATCGGCCGGCGCGGGCTCACAGCCCACCCCCGCCCACTGGGCTCACGCCGCGCGCTCCAGCCGTCCGGGCGTGACGTTCCACACGGTCGCGGCCGCGACAAGATGGGGATCGAGATCGTCGGTCGTGGTGGTCGTCACGAAGGCCTGGGGCAGCTCACCGATACGGCGCACGAGATGGGCGCGCCGGCTCGGGTCAAGCTCACTGAAGACATCGTCGAGCAGAAGCAACGGCGCCTCACCCGTCGCGCTGCGCAGAAGGTCGAGCTGGGCCAGCTTGAACGCGAGGATTGCCGTGCGCTGCTGGCCGCGCGACGCAAAGTCGGCCAGGTCGCGCGCGGAGCTGGTGAAGACGATGTCGTCGCGATGCGGTCCGATGAGCGTGGCGCCGTTCCACTGCTCCTTCTCGGCCGTGTCCGCCAGGCGGCGGCGCAGCGCGTCACTCGTCGACTCCGCGGCGAGCCGCTCGGCATTGGTCGCGTAGCGCAGCTCGAGGCGCTCCTCGGCTGGCGCGATTTCAGCATGGGCTGCAGCCAGCGGCTCGGCGAGGCGCGCCAGGGCATCGCGCCGCCAGTCGACGATGCGCGCCCCGTCGTCGATCACGACCTCGTCCCAGAAGCGCAGCTCGTCTGGCGCGGCCGTGCCCTCGCGGATCGCGCGCAGCAGGTTGTTGCGCTGCGTGATCGCGCGGGCGTAGGTGGAGAGCGTCGCGCTCGCGCCGGGAGTGGCCTGGGCGACGAGCGTGTCGAGCGCCGTGCGGCGCAGGGTGGGTCCGCCCGAGATGAGCAGCATGTCCTCGGGCGCGAAGAGCACGACCGGTAACGCGGCGCTCAGCGCGGTTGGGCGGCGGGCGACGCCGTTGACCTGGACGCGCTTGCGCCCGCCGCCGCCCGCCGCCATGGCGATGACCACTTCGAGCTGCGTCGCCGATCCCCCGGCTCCGGACACCGTCGCCTCGAGGCGCGCGAAGTCGGCGCCCCACTCGACCAGCTCAGCGTCCGCGCCGGCGCGGTGCGAGTGGCCCGTCCCCAAGACAACCAGGCTCTCGAGCAGGTTCGTCTTGCCCGTGGCGTTATCGCCCACGACGACCTGCGGTCCGGGCGGAAAGTCGGCCGACAGCGCTGCGTAGCTGCGAAAGCCGGCGAGCGAGAGCTGGGTTACGCGCATCTTCTGGTGCCCGCCTCCACGTGGCGGGGTGGTTTCAGGAGGGAGTGCGGACGGGCATGATGACGTGGACGTACTCCTCGTCATCGGTCGGCTTGAGCACGCCTGGCGACAGCGGGCCCGCGAACTCGAGCGCCAGCTGGTCCTGGGTGAGGCTCTGGAGCGCCTCCTGCAGGTAGCGCGCGTTGAACGAGATCTGGACGCCCTCGCCCTCGATCGCGGCCTCCACGTCGCCCTGCGCCTCGCCGACGTCGGCCGCGGCCGCCACGTTGATCGTGCCCGACCCGTCGTCGCCCAGGCGCAGCCGCACCACGTTGGCCGCGGACGAGGCGATGAGCGCGGAAAGGCGCACGGCCTTGAGCAGCTCATCGCGATCCACCACCGCCCGGGTCGAGTGCGACGACGGCAGCACCTGCTGGTAGTTCGGGAACTGGCCGTCGATCAGCCGGCTGACGATGTCGATGTCGTTGACGTGGAACAGCACTTGGCTCTTGGAGCTCGCGAGCATGATCTCGACCGGATCGTCGCTGTCGGTCATGACGCGCATCAGCTCGGCGTACGAGCGCGCTGGGACAACCAGGCTCGTGTCCTCGACCGGATCGAGGATGGCCAGGCTGCGCACGGCGATGCGGTAGTTGTCCGCGGCAGCGAGGGTCAGCTTGTCGCCCGACAGGCGGGTGAGGACGCCGGTCAGGATGGGCCGCGCCTCGTCACTGGCCGCGGCGAACACGACCTCGCTCAGCGCGTGGCGCAGCTCCTTCTGGTTTACCCGCGTCGTGGGCCGCTCACCGGGCGACGGGATGACCGGGAATTCCTCGGCGTCGATGCCGCGCAGCTGCGTCTGGTAGCGGCCGGCCTTGATGCGCAGCGTCGTCGCGTCGTCGGCCTCGAGATCGATCCGCTCGCCCGCCGGCAGCCCGGCGACGAGATCGTTGAACAGCCGCGCAGGCACCGTCATGGCGCCCTCGGCATCGATCTTGCCCGCGACCCAGCAGGTGATGCCGATCTCGAGATTGGTCGCGGTCAGTTTCAGACCGGCGTCCTCGGTGCGCAGCAGGACGTTGGACAGCACCGGCAATGTGCTGCGGCTGCTGACGGCGCGGCTGACGATGCCCAGCCCGCGCGCCAGGTTCTCCTGCATCACGGAAAGCTTCACGTGGCTTGCGCTCCCTCTACCGGACGATCGCCTGATTATTGGTATCTCTTCTTATCTTCTCATTCCGTAGTCATCATCATGGTGTGGAACTGGGGGATATGCCCCGGTTCCCCCGTGAAATCGCCTCCAACCGACCAGGTGTTCGGTGGAAGGATCGCTCCGTCCGATCGAACAGCGGTGGACTGATCCGGCCGATCTTCCACACCACTCCGGCCGATCCACCGCTCAGGCACCTATCCACGGGCCCATATCCACACGTGCGTAAGGCACGTTTCCACCGTCAGGACCGCCGGAGCAACCACCCAAGCGGCCCGCAATTGCCCGCAGGCAACCACTGAATCACTCGGAGTAGATGAGCTCGCGTACGGCAGCCAGGTCGCGCCGCAGCTCCTCGTTCTCCTGGGTCTCGCGGTCGATCTTCTCGCACGCGTGCAGGACCGTCGAGTGGTCGCGCCCGCCCAGCTCCTGGCCGATGCGCAACAGCGACACGTCGGTCTCCGCGCGGATCAGGAACATCGCCACCTGGCGCGGCATGACGATCGCCCGATCGCGCTTCTGGCCCTTGAGCGCGTCGAGCTCGACGCTGTAGTACTCGGACACGGCGTGCACGATGCGCTCGGGCGTGACGAGCCGGCGCTTGGGGTTATAGAGAACGTTCGACAGCACGGCCTGCGCCAGGTCATTGGTGAGCGGCATGCCGCCCATGTTGGCGTAGGCCACGATCCGATTGAGCGCGCCCTCGAGCTCGCGGATGTTGCTGATCACCTTGCGCGCGATGAACTCGAGCACGTCCGAGCCGATGTGGACCTGCTGTTCCTCTGCCTTGGCGCGCAGGATGGCGATGCGCGTCTCGAGGTCGGGCGCCGTCAGGTCGGCGATCAGGCCCCATTCAAACCTGCTGCGCAACCGCTCCTCGAGCGTCGTGATCAGCTTGGGCGGTCGGTCGGACGAGAGGACGATCTGCTTGCCATCCTCGTGGATCGCATTGAACGTGTGGAAGAACTCTTCCTGGGTGCGTTCCTTGTCAGCGATGAACTGGATGTCGTCGATGAGCAGCAGGTCGATGCGCCGGTAGCGGCCGCGGAACTCGTCGATCTTGCCCTGCTGGATGCTGGTGATGAAGTCGTTGGTGAACTTCTCACTCGACGCGTATACGACGCGCTTGCGCGGGAAGCGCGCCAGCACCTGGTTGCCGATCGCGTGCATCAGGTGTGTCTTGCCAAGGCCCACGCCGCCATAGAGGAAGAGCGGGTTGTAGGCGTGGCCGGGCCGCTCGGCGACAGAGAGTGAAGCGGCATGTGCGAGGCGGTTCGCCGAGCCAACGATGAAATTGCGGAACGTGTAGCGCGGGTTGAGGCTGGCGCTCGCACCTTCCGGTCCGCCGACGCGGCCGGGCTCGAGCCGCACCTGCGGGTTGGGCGCCGCGTTTGCCTGTGCCGCTCCCTCGGCTTCTTCGGCCGAACCCGCGGCGACTCCCTCACGCACCTCGAAGTCGACCTGGACGCTGTAGCCGACGATGCGCGCGAGCGTCTGGCTGATCAGCGAGCGATAGCGGGTCTCCAGCCAGTCCTTGGCGAAACCATTCGGAACGGCGACGCGGAAGCGGTTGTCATCGACTGCGACGAGGGCGGTTTCCTTGAGCCAGGTCTCGAAGTTGGCAGGCGACAGCGAAACCTGTAACTCGCCCAGCGCAGCGCGCCAGACCTGTTTCGCGTCCATCAATAGCCCCGCCTCGTGATGAGTCATTGACCACGGCCAGCCGCGATAGAGCACACGCAATCGGCGCGGAGCCCGTGAAAAAAGTTGTCCTCGCGAACGGCTCCGACTGGGTTCCCGGCCAGCCGACCGACCGCGTTCTCGCTCCTCCCTCCGGTCCCTCACGGTCTCGGGGGCGGCGACAATAGCACCGCCCCCGCGCGGGCCGCAACCGTAATCGTTGATACTCCATGGGAGTATCGGGCTCAACCGATGGAATCGCCGGGTTGCGCGCCGCTGTCGACACTCAGGAGTGGTATCAGTCCGTCGTCGGGCAGTGCTCCAAGGACAAGCACCTGGCTTTCGAAGCCGGCGATGTTGCGTGGCGCGAAGTTCACCACGGCGATGACTAGCCGACCGACGAGCGCCGCTGGATCGGGATACGTGCCGGCCAGTCGCGCAGATGATCGGCGCGTGCCGTGCGGCCCGAAATCGACGGTCAGGCGATACGCCGGCACGCGTGCCCGTGGGAACTCTTCGGCCGCGACTATCCGGCCGACGCGCATGTCGATCCGCTGGAAGTCGTCCATCGTTGCGCTGCCCGGTGGCTGGAAGTCGGTCATCTCACAGGTGCCCTTTCATCGGCTGCGGCGCGGCTGCGGCTATACTCCGACCCGAGCAGACGTGCTGCGGCGCTCGCACGCCAACTCAATCTTGAGCCAGATCGGCCGCAGCGCGGCCGTCCTGACAACGCGCCGAGGGAGCTCCACAGCAGATATGGGAAAACCGACATTCCAGCCCAAGAAGCGCCATCGCGCCAAGGAGCATGGTTTTCGCAAGCGCATGAGGACGCCCGGCGGTCGGCGCGTACTCGCTGCGCGCCGCGCTAAGGGGCGCAAGCAGCTGACCGCCTAGGTGACCGCCGTGGCGAAGTCCAGTGTCGGACTCGACATGCTTCGCTCAGGGGTCGCCTTCCGGGCCATCCAGACCGACAGCCGCAGCCGAAGCCACCCCTTGCTGCTGCTGCGCTACCGCGGGAACGGACTTGAACAGACTCGATTCGGTATATCGACCAGCCGGCGCCTCGGTTCTGCCGTGGTCCGCAACCGGCAGCGTCGACGGCTGCGCTCGATCCTGCGCGAACTCGCACCAGGACTCGCTCCCGGCTGGGACGTGCTGCTCGTGCTGCGACCCGCTGCCGCAGATGCCAGCCAGGCCCAGCTCGAGCCGGCAGTCGCTGGCCTGATGCGCGCCGCCGGACTGGTCGCCGCCCAATGAATCCCATGAAGTGGTTCGGCGTCGGCGCCATACGGCTGTACCGCGCGGTCTTCTTCTGGCTGCCGTCCTCGTGTCGTTTCGAGCCCTCGTGCTCGCGCTACACCGAACAGGCAATCGTCAAGTACGGACTGCTCAAGGGCAGCTGGATGGGCGCCAAGCGCATCGCCCGCTGCCAGCCGTTGCACCCGGGGGGTTATGACCCTGTCCGCTGACATGCGCGCCCATTCGCTGCGCCGCGCCCTGCTGCTCGTGATGGCGCTGCTGGCGCTGGGTGTCGCGCTGTTCGGCGCTCTGCCGGCGAGTGCCGATACACCTTCGCCCTCGATCGCGCCGACTGCCGCGCCAACGACGCTGCCCTCACCGACGACAGAGCCCACGCCGACTTCCGGCTCACCCCTGCCCGGCGGCGCCAATCCGGCCGTCTCGCAGCCGCCCTGCCCGCTGCCGACTTACACGCCGGTGCCGGCGACACCCACGCCGGCGGCCACCCTCGCCCCGGGCGCCACCGCAGCCCCAGTGCCCACGCCGGTCCATCCTGCCCTGTGCCCGGCCGTCATGAACCAGCCCACGGACATCCTGGCGATCGCGTTCAACCCGATCTTCCAGACGATGTTCCTGCTGCTGACGATCTTCTTCGCGCTGACGCGCGACATCGGCATCGCGATCATCCTGCTGACGCTGCTCATCAAGACGATCCTAATCCCGCTCTTCCGCGCCCAGATCGTGTCGCAGCGGCGGATGCAGATCCTCCAGCCGGAGATCCGCGCGATCGGCATCAAGTACAAGGGCAATCGCACCAAGATCAACGAAGAGCAGATGCGGCTCTATCGCGAGCGCGGCGTCAACCCCGCGTCGGGCTGCCTGCCGTCGATGCTGCAGCTCTTCCTGCTCCTGCCCATCTACCAGGTGATCAGCCAGGGACTGGCCGCGCCGGACATCAGCTCGGCCCTCCAGTTCATGGGCGTCCCGGTGCTGCAGGACTTCGCGTGCCAGGCGCTGGGCACCCTTCAGCCGTGCATCAACCCGAATATCTGGTGGTTGGGCAACCTCGACGCACACGTGCCCGAGGTCCTGATCCACCTGCCTAACCCGATCATCAGCGACCCGCGCTTCGGCCTGTCCGGGCTGGCGCTCGTGGCGGCGGTGCTGCAGCTCATCCAGTCGCGCATGATGACCCAGCGCTCGAGCGACCCGCAGACACAGTCACAGCAACGCATCTTCCTGATCCTGCCCCTATTCTCACTCTTCTACGGTTGGTTCCTACCGGCCGGCCTATTCATTTACTGGATCGTGTTCACGGCGTACTCGATCGTGCAGCAATACCTGATCGTCGGCTGGGGGTCGCTATTCCCCCTCTTCGGCTGGACACCAGGTTTCGCGCGCGACCACCAGCCGCGATTCCCGGTCACGAGTGCGCCGATCAAGCGCGCCGATTCTGCGGCTGATGGCCGCTCCACAACAGACAGCCGCAGCCCATCTGACAGGGCCGCGGGCACAATCCGGCCGGACCGCCAGCGCGGGCGGACCAGCCGCCGAGGGAGACGGCGATGAGCGAATACCAGGAGTTCACCGGCAAGACAGTCGAGGAGGCACTGCGCGAGGCGCGTGACGCGTTCGGCGCGGCCGGCCTCGAGGAGCTCGATTTCGAGATCCTGACGCCGGGCAGCCGGGGCGTGCTGGGCATGGGCGCTGAGCCCGCCCGGATCATCGCCGCACCGCGCTCGGCGCTGGGCGGCGCCGCTCCCCGGCGTGAGGCCGCGGCGCAGACGCCGCTGCCCCCGCCCCCGCCGCGCGAGTCGTTCGGCGACAGGGCAGATGGCGGTGACCGTGGCGATCGACCGCCGCGCCGCGAAGGTGGATTCGGCCGCGACCGCGGTGGACGCGACCGGGGCCCAAGTCGTGAGGGTGGCTTCAGGAGTGACCGCCCAGCGGCACCAGCGGGCGAAGCGCCATCGGGCGAGTCGCGCGTCGGCTACCGCGATCGTCCGCCGCGCCGCGAGGGTGGCTTCGGCCGCGACCGCGCAGACCGCGGCCCGCGCCGCGAGGGCGGCTTCGCGGGCCGGGAGCGCAGCAGCGGCACACTGTCGGAGAGCGAGCAGGAAGAAGTCCGTGCCGGCCGGGCCAGCCTGTCGGTCGAGCGGGAAGAGATCCAGGCCGCCGAGGCGAGCCCCGAGGCGCTCGAGGCCGGGCGCGAGATCCTGGCCCAGCTGCTGGGCCACATGGGCCTGTCAGTCAGCGTGAGCGTCGAGACCGGAGACACCTCCAAGCTCGATGTGCGCGGCGACGAGCAGAGCAAGGAAGCGCTGGGCGCGTTGATCGGCCGCAAGGGCGAGCGCCTGTCGGCGTTGCAGCACCTGGTCAACCTGATGCTCTCGCGCAAGCTCGGTGCGTGGACGCGCGTCCTTGTTGACGTCGAAGATTACCGCGGCCGGCGTGAGCGCCAGCTGCGCGAGATCGCGACGCGCGCCGCGGAGAAGGTCAAGGAAAGCGGCAAGATGCTGCAGCTGGAGCCGATGCCCGCACTGGAGCGGCGCTGGATCCATCTCGCGCTGCGCGGCGACGCCGACGTGGCGACGCAGTCCATCGGCGAGGAGCCGCATCGTCGCGTGGTGATCCTGCGCCGCCAGACCGGCGGCTGACCTCGGGCGCGTAACCGCTCATCGGAGCAGCGTCCAAGAGAGCGTTTAGCCGCCCGGCTGATACGAACGAGACCATCGGGCCCCCTTCGGCACATGCCGAATGTTGGTACGATCCCGCGCAATGGCGCGGACTCAATCTCTCCCGGTGGGCGTCTCGCCGACCCCGCTGATCAGCCAAACGATGCGGCGCATGAGCTTCACGTTTGGCGTGACGCTGCTGGCGATCGGTCTCTTCGGCTCGGCCTTCGCGGTCGGCTATGCGCGCGTCAATGAGGGCCGCGTCCTGCCCGGCGTCGACGTGGGCGGTGTCGCGCTGTCGGGTCTCGACCGGCCATCCGCCGCGGCGCGTTTGCGCCAGTCATTGCCTGACCTGTCGCAGGGCAACCTTGTAATCGAGATTGGCGACACCTCGGAGTCGGTGCCCTTCTCCGCGATCGGTCGTGGCTATGACATGGACTTCATGCTCGATCAGGCGCTCGGCGTGGGCCGCGCGCCGAACTTCGTCGAGCAGCTCCAGGAGCAGCTGCGCACGCTGATCAGCGGCACGTCGGTCAACCCGGTCGCGGCGTGGGACAACGACGCGCTGGCACAGCAGGTCAGCGCCATCGCCCGCGCCGCGCAATGGGATCCGATCGACGCCTCCCTGAGCCGGGTAGATGGTCGTTATGTGGTCAATCCCTCGAGCCCCGGCCAGAGCGTCGATGTCGAGGGGGCCCTGTCCAGCGCCCTGGCGGCCGTCGACAACGTCTCACCGGCAGACGCGCACGTCAACGTCGCCACCACCGTCGTGCCGCCGCGCATCGAGACGGCCACGGCGCAGGCCGCGGCCGATCTCGCAGAACAGGTCATGGGCACGGACCTGCGTGTCACCGGGCCCGCGCAGTCGATGACCATCACGTCGGCCGAGCTGCGCGGCTGGGTTCACCTGGATCTCAACGCCGAGGGCACGAACTGGCAGCTCGTGATCGAGCGCGCCCCGATCGCCCAGGCAGTCGTGAGCTACGGGCTGGCCAACGACATCGCGCCGCAGAACGCGTCCTTCAAGTTTCAGGACGGCGGCATCGCGGTCGTGCCCAGCTCCGACGGTCTGGCCGCGAACGTCGAGACCACCACGGACAGCATCATGGCCGTGCTCGAGGGGCGCGCCGCCGGCACGCTCGGTGGCGTCGCGACCCTGACGCTCGACAGCGTCCCGCCGACATTCACGACCGCTGAGGCGACCGCCCTCGCGCCGCAGATCACCTTGCTCGGCGAGTGGACGACGAACTACGTGCCCAGCCCGCTCAATGGCGAAGGCGTCAACATCCAGATCCCCACGAAGATCATCGACGGCTACGTCGTCGAGCCCGGGGGGCTGTTCGACTACCTGTCCGTGATCGGCCCCATCACCAGCCCGCCCTACACCTCGGGCGCGGCGATCGTGCGCGGCCATACGGTCCTGGAGGGTGTACTGGGCGGCGGCATGTGCTCGTCGTCGACGACCATCTTCAACGCCGCGCTTCGCGCGGGCCTGGATATGCGCAACCGCGGCAACCACTTCTACTACATCAGCCGCTACCCGCTGGGCCTCGACGCCACCGTATGGATCACCAAGTCGCGCCGCCTGACGATGTCCTTCGTCAACGACACGGCCTATCCCATCCTGATCCGCGGCATCAACCAGACCGGCAAGGTGACGTTCCAGATCTTCGGCGTGGACGATGGGCGGACAGTCGAGTTCACCGAGCCCATCGTCACCAACCCGGTCGCTGCCGTTGACCGGATGATGTACGTCGACGCACTGCCAGCCGGTATCAAGAAGCGCGTCGAGTTCAACGTGGACGGCATGGACGTCTCAGTCACGCGCATCGTCCGCGACGCGGCCGGCAACGTGATCCACGAGGACACGTACGTTTCCGACTACGGGACGATCGACGGCCTGACCGAGGTCGGGCGCTACCCGGGTGACCCGCCCGACGGCACCATCATCCCCGCGAGCGCATACCCGCACTAGCTCCCACCAGGCGCGTGTCCTCGCCTACCTGGAGCGCCGGCTCGTCTACTTGGCGCGCATCCTGTTGTTCTTGGCGTCGTGGGTCAGCTCGACCAAGCCGAGCGCTTCCATCAGCGGCGGCATGTAGACGCCGAATCGGCCGCGCAGGCCCTTCTTCATGCCGTACCAGCCGCCCACCGGGTTCTTCTCTGACCGACCCCAGGCCTCAACTGTCCCCTCAGCCGCCGGTTTCTGCTCGTCGGCTCCACCCAGATCCATCCAGTCGCCGTGCTTCTTGAGCATCGCGTGCAGATCGTCGATCGCGCGCTTCTGGTACTTGAGCTGAGTGCCGCCCACCTGGCAGACGATGGCCGGCGGATCGGAGCTCTCGTCGATCCACATCTGGTACTCGGACGTGCCGGGCGGCGTCTTGAGCTGCCACGGATCTTCCTTGGTTCCGCTTCCCTTGGCCAATTGCTTGTCACCTCCAGTCGCATGAATCACGACAATCCTCCTCGAGTGTCGCATTCTCATGAATGGTCAACCAGATGGACCGAGCCTCACAGCTTGAAGCGAGCGCTGCCGTGCCATCGCGTATGAGCAAGGGCGGCGTCGCCTGGATCGTCTTTGTGCTGCTCCTGCTGGGCGTACACGTCCTGGTGCCTCAGCGATCGGGGTTTCTGGCGCTCACCGAGGTGCTGGAACCCTACGTGGTCGTGACCGCTCTGATTGCAGCGCCCCTCGCCCTGATCGATCGAAACAGGGCAGGGTCGGTGGTGGTCGCGCTCCTGGTCGTTGTTGTCTTGGGCCGGTACGTGCCGGGGTGCACGTCCCTGCCCGCGAGCGGCGTCCCCCGACTGACCGTGGCGACTTGGAACATCTTCGCCGGACCAAATGACCACAAGCGCGCCGTGGCCGGCGTGCTGGCGGCAAATACGGCCGATCTGATCGCGCTGGTCGAGCTCCGTCCAGGTGCGGCCAATGCCCTGGCTGCGGAGCCCGAGCTGCTCGAGCACCTGCCCTACAGATTCCTCGCGCCGCAACCGGGCATTACGGGGGCAGGATTGATGAGCAGGTTCCCGATCCAAGGCGATTGGTTATCGACGGATCCGCCGTTTCTCCGTGCCGAGGTAGCCCTGCCCGACCAAACGCTGGTCGTGTACGTCGTCCATCCGCTGTCGGCCGGCATCTCATCGCTCAGTCGCATTCCAAGGTCGCTGGAAACAGGCGCACGCGACGCTGCGCTGCGCACCATTCGCGCCTTCATCGACACCGACATTGCCGCCGGCCGGTCGATCATCGTGGCCGGCGACCTGAACACCACAGAGCGAGAGCCCGCCTACGTCGACTTTTC
>DATBRX010000166.1:0-6657 GCA_036560085.1 Candidatus Limnocylindrales bacterium | reverse complement strand
TCAATCGCGCGCGGTGAGGAATTGGCGCTGGCCGCGAGTGCCGCGGCCGTTCCTGCCGCCTGGCCCATGGCCATGCACGTGGCCATGCTGCGGGCCGAGGCGTGCGCGTCGTGCGTTGCGCTGAAGCAGCGCCCGGCGACGAGCAGCGCGTCCAGGCCTCGGGGCAGCAGCGAGCGGTATGGGATGCCGTAGACCGCGCCATGGCCACCGCTCGCCACGTACTGCCAGTCTGTGTCGCCGCCTGGGCCGTGATCCTCGATGGGCGCGCCGCACAACGCGATCTCGTCATCGAACCGCCGCGCGCCCAGCACGTCGTCGCGCGTCAGCTGGTAGTCGCCAATCACCCGCCGCGACTCGCGCACGCCGATCGACGGGCTGGTGCCGACGATCACTGACTGGCCGAATCCCGGGACGCGGTCGCGCAGGAAGCGGTGGTACTCGCGCACCTGGCGCCGGCCTTCCAGCTCGGCGTCGGTCAGCGCGACCGGGTCGGTCGCGTCGACGTTGGGGACGCGCGTCATGTGGATCATCACGATGCCCGGAAACGGCGTGCGGTGCCATGAGCCCTCGAGCCGCGGTAGCTCGTATGCACCCGTTGCGGCTGCCTCGCGCATCAATGCCCACAGCTCGGCCTTCTTCGTTAGTGTGGCCGTTTCCACGTCCACGTTCGCGAGGCGGAACAGCGTCGACAGACTCTGGACGCGGCCGGTCGTGCCGAAGTCTTCGTACCGCGCGCCGGCGAGCGCGGCCACGTCCGCGTCACCCGACGCGTCGACCACCACGTCAGCGCCGATCCAGCGTTCGCCGCCCTTGTTCCAGACGCGCACCCCGGTAACGCGTCCGTCCTCGACACGCACGCCGGTCGCCCAGGTGTGCAGCAGCAGCTCGACACCGCTCTCCGCGGCGAGCCCCTCCCACACGAGCTTGAGCGTCTCCTGGTCGTAGGTCACGCCGGTGCCCGCGCCATACGTGTTGGGTCGCTCGAAGCAGAGACCGGCGTCGGTCAGCCGCCGAACGACCTCCCAGCCCACGCCGCCGACGACACGCAGCGGTTCCGGCGTGGGCGTGTAGAACGCATAGAACGTGTCGAGGACCGCGGTCGAGGTGCCGCCCATGAAGCCCAGCCGATCGATGAGCAACGTTCGCGCGCCTGTCCTGGCGGCGCTGATCGCTGCCGACGAACCGGCCGAGCCCGCCCCGACCACCACGACCTGGTAGCGATCCGCTACCTGACGGCTGCTCATGCCGCGACCGGCGTCCGAAGCGCGAACGCGGCGGCCGCGTTGTCGATGAGCAGCCGCTGCGTCATCGCCCCGCCCACGCGCTCGCGCAGCATCGGCACGAACTCGTCCATCAGGTAGCGCAGGCCGTGCCCGCCCTCGACCCGCAGGTAGCTGCGCTTTCCCAGATCGAGGCCGAGCAGAAGCTGGTCGCCGCGGCCCGCCGCGCACACCGCTTCGATCAATTCGATGCGTATCGAATCGGGGTGGTATTGGAAACGCCCGATCGTGTCGTAGACCAGGAACACGCCGCGCGCGAGCAAGTCCAAGTGGCGCGCGGCATCCGGATCGCGGTCCATGTGCGCGAGGATGATCTGCCCCGCGGGCAAACCCTCGCGCAGCAGCAGGTCGGCTATCTCCTCGCCGTAGGTCGCTGCCTCGCAATGCACGACGACGGCCACGCCAGCGTCGGCGGCCGCGGCGGCGGCACAAACAAGGCGTCGGCGCTCATTGGCGGAGACCTCATCCAGCGACGCGCCGGCCTTGATCACCCCTGCCCTGGCCGAGTCAGGCAGCAGGCCGGGATCCGACCAATCGGCCGGGTGCATGCCCTGTGCCAGATCGGCGGCCATGCGCGCCAGGAGCTCGTCATCGGTGGCATCCAGCACCCAGTGCCCCGCGGGGTAGTGCGCGTCACGGTGATAGCCGGTCGCGCCGATGATGTGGACGCCTGTTTTCTCGGAAAGCGCACGAAGCGCGGCCGGCTGGCGACCGAGACCGATGGGCGTCAGCTCGACGATCGTGGCAATGCCCGATCGGGCGCCGTCGCGTGTCTCTGCCTCGACGATCGCTGGGTCGTCGATCTCTTCGCCACCGAGCAGTGGCGAGCGCAGATAGAGGTGATCGTGGGCATCGGTGACGCCCATCTCATCTGTGGGGAGCGGCCCGGTGACGGTCATGACCTGCATCCATGCTGATCATGACACCGCGAGCCCCGCAACAAGTCCGTGGCCGCTTGGAACTGCTGGGCACGATGAGCGTCTGATGGCCATGCATCGGCCCCAGCCCCTCGCTGTTATTGCGCTTTTCGCGCTCCTGGCCGTCGCCTGCACGGGCACCGGCGGTCCGACCGGCTCACCCGGTCCGACCGGCTCACCCGGTCAATCGGCCACCCCGGGTGCATCGGCCACCCCCGGCGCCAGCACCACTCCCGCGCCATCACCGTCGCCGGTCGGCAATGCCGACGTCGCGGTCATTCGCATCGAGCAGACGCCGGGCATGCTGCCGCCCTGGGAGTCGATGCGCTGGTATCCCTACGTGGCGCTCTATGGTGACGGTCGGCTCATCGTGCAGGGCCCGCAGATGGACATCTATCCCGGTCCGGCGCTGCCCAACCTCCAGGTGACGCACTTTTCACAGCACGCGGTCGAGCAGGCGCTCGCCTGGGCCGCCGAGGCTGGGCTGCATGGCGAGGACCGCAGGCTGGGAACGCCCATCATGGATGCCGGCGCCCTGGTCTTCACCATCGTGTCCCCTCAGGGCACGCACCACACCTCGATCACGGGCGACGATGGCAACGACCCGCAGATCACGGCCGCGCGCGAGTTCCAGGACGTGATGACCAGTCTCGCAACGTGGCTGCCCGAGGATGTCGCGAGCGAGTCGGCGCCATTCCAATTCGATCGGCTGCGTGTGATCTCGTTCCCGGCCGATCCGCAGAGCCTGCCCGATCCGGCATTCGCTACAACGGTCGACTGGCCGCTCGACGCCGACCTGGCATCGCTCGGCGTGTCGTGGTCCGAGCCCGCTCAGTACCGCTGCTTCGAGCTCAGCGGCGACGACCTGGCCACGGCCCTGCCGGTGTTCGCCGCGGCCAACGAGCTGACGCTCTACGAGTCGGCCGACGTGACCTACCAGCTCTATCTGCACCCGCTGCTCCCCGACGACGAGGCTTGCCCGGGCTTCTAGCCCCCGCCGCCTACGAGATGGCGCGCTCCGATCCGAAGCGGCTCGGGCAGATGAGCCGGTAGTCGCACCGCCCGCAGCGCCACATGTCCGGGGTCGCTGTGAAGTCGCCGCTGCGGATGCGGCGCGCCTTCTCGATCAGCGACTCGCGGAACTGCTCGAGCTGCTGCGGTGTGCGCGTGGTCGAGAGGCTCAGATCGTTCTCAGTGAAGTAGAGCGTCAGCCTGGTCGCGGCTGGCAGCGGCTCCTTGGTCGCGGGATCGAGGACGGCGCCCATCGCGGTCGCCAGGGCATACGCCGACAGCTGCTCGTCCGCGTCAACCTCGGCCTGTTTCTTCGAGCGGCCGGTCTTGTAGTCGGTGATCTCGATCGTGCCGTCGGCGTGGCGGTCGATGCGGTCGATGATGCCGTACAGCAGGACCGGCGCCTCACCCTCGCCGGCCTTGAGTTCGAGCGTGAAGCCCTGCTCGAAGGCGACGGCCTGCGCGATGGTCTTGACCTCGCGGTCGTAGAACCGGCGCAGGGCCGGCTCGGCGCGCTTGGCGTAGTGCTCAGCCGCCTGAATATCGACGTAATTGCGCGGCTCCCAGGCCGCGTCGAAAGCCTGCTTGAGCGCCTCGTAACCGGGCGGCGGCAATCCCGCGGCGATCGCATCGCGCCGTGTGCGGGCATAGACCTCGAACGCGCTGTGGATGACGTGGCCGAACTCGAAGTAGCCGGGCGTCGTGGCCACCGGGATGCGATAGACCTTGTTGAACGCGTACTGGAGCGGGCACTCGTCGTACATGCGCAGCTGGCTGTGCGAGAAAGTCTGCGGCAGCGCCGCCAGCTCGAGGAGCGTCTTGCCTGCCGGGGAGTGGCGCGACAGGACGTTGAGTGTCAGCGGGTCGAGGCCGTTGCGGCGCGCCTCCGTGGCCGCGTTGGCCGCCGCCTCCGCGACCTCGACCAGCTCGTGGGTCAGCGAGCGGCGGCCCTCCGCGTCTTCTGGCGCCAGACCTTCGAGCATGCCGATGATCTCGATCGCGCGCCGGCGCAGGGCGAAACGCTGCTCGTGGGCGAGCGGCACGGGCATGAGCTTGAGCAGCTGGACCGTCGTCTCAGGCGTGGTCTCGAGCGCGCCGCGACCCAGGTCATCGACATCAGACGAAGCCGTGGGGGCGCGCTGCTCGATAACGATGTCATCGGGCGGCGCCGGGCGCTCGTATTCGTCCGACGAGACCGGCGCGAGCGCAGGCCCGCCGCGCTCGATCTCAGCGATGAAGCGGCTGGGCTGGATCTTGGAGCCGGACGGCTGCAGGGCGCTCAGCAGCAAGCGGCTGCGGGCACGGGTCATGGCCACGAACAACAGGCGCCGCTCCTCGTCGATCGCGAAGTCGTCCGGCGGCTTCTGCTTGAGCAGCTCGATGGGCAGCAGTCGCTGCTCGTCGCGCGTGTCGGGGAACTGGGTCTCGACGAGCCGCGGCACCGCCACCGCCTCGTACTCCAGGCCCTTGGCCTGGTAGACCGTCATGAGCTGGACGCCCTCGACCTCGACCCGGCCCACCTGGTCCGACTCGAGATCACCGCCGACCTGCTCGTACAGGTCGAGATAGGCCACGAACTGGCCGAGGCTGTCGCGCGGATGGGCGACCTGCCAGTCGGCGACGAAGCGCATGAGCCGGGCGAGAGCGAGCACGGCCCTTTGCGCGTCGGGCGTCTCCACCGCGATCAGGTCGTGCAGCAGGTTGGTGCGGACCATGAAGTCCTCGAGCACCGCGAACGGCCCGTCGCGCTGGCCGCGCGGCACGAGCTCGTTGAGCAGCCCCAGCAGCCGTTCGAGCTTGACCCGCAGACGCGCGTCGAGCTGCTCACGCCGCCACACGGCGCGCTGCTCGCGCGTGCGGCGCTGGCGGACCGTCTCCGGCTCGCGCTCGTCGAAGTCCGCGTCCGTCCAGAGCGTCTGGCCGAGCGCCGCGCGCATAGGCGCGTCCTTGGGCAGAGCCGCGGCGGGCGGCTCACTCACGTTGATCTCGCCTTCGCGCAGGATCTCCGACGCGGCCTGGTACACGGCACGGCCGTCCCACGCCGCGGCATTGGCGACGCGCAGGATCTCCGCCGCGTCAAGCCGCCAAGGACCGGCGGACAGCAGGCGCACGAATGACGCGTTGTCCTCCGGGTTCGCGGCCACGCGCAGCGCCGCGACGACGTCGCGCACGTCGGGTACGTGGAAGAGGCCGGCTCCACCGACCACCACATAGGGGATGTCCTGTTTTCGTAGCCGCTCGACGATCAGCTCGCGGTGGCGATGGCGCCGATACAGGACCGCGATGTCGCTCCAGCGCCGTGGGCGCGGCAGGCTGGCGAACGTGTCCTTGATCCAGCCGACCACCAGGTCGGCCTCGTCGGCCTCATCCGTTGCATGGACGACGCGCACCGGCTCACCGGCATCCTTGATGGGCGTCAACGGCCCGCTCTTGAGCCGCTTCTGGTTGCGCGCGATGAGCCGGCTTGCGGCCGACAGGATGTGGCCGGTCGAGCGCCGGTTCTTCAGCAACGGCTGGCTGACGACCTTCTGTGCCGGTCGGTCGGGATCCCAACTGGGCGCCAGCTCAAAGCGCTCCTCGAAGCGGCTGAACGCCGCGTATGAGGCGCCCCTGAAGCGGTAGATGGACTGGTCGTCGTCGCCGACCACGACGACGTTGTCGGGCTTGTTTGGCCCGCGGCCCACCAGCTCGAGCAGCAGGATCTGGGCCATGTTCGCATCCTGGAACTCGTCGACGAGCACGTGGCGGAACTGGTCCTGGTAGCGGCGCAGGATGTTGGGCCGCTCGATCAGCAGCTGGATTGCCAGCGCCTGCTGCTCACCGAAGTCGAGCAGGCCGCGCTCGCGCAGCGTCTGCTGATACGTCGCGTAGGCCTCTGCCTCCTCCGACACGCGGAGCACCTCCAGCGCCTCCGCGTCGCGGATGAAGGTCGGCTGGAGGCCCTTGGCCAGGTTGAGCTGGTCGGGCGTCATCTCGCTGGGCCACAGCAGGTCGCCGGTGCCCGACGCGGCGCGGCGTGCCTCGCGGTAGGCCGATTTCAACGCCTTGTCGCGGCCTTCCTTGATCAGGTCGCGCCGGACGCTGTTGATCTGCCACATCGTGCCGCTCGACTCGCGCTCGCGCAGGTCCGCGACCGCCTTTTCGAACTCGCCCTCGCCATGCGCGGCGTCGAACTCCGCGCGCTTGCGGTTGGCGTAGGCCATGTACTCGTCGGGCTGGACGAGCTCGTCCTTGGCGCGGCTGATGACATCGGCAAAGCGCGCCGCACCGTTCAGGTCGCGCGCCATGGGGTGGTACAGGAAGTGGGCGAAGCGCGGCCGCAGCTCGCGCAGCAGCAGGCGCTGGCCGACGCCGTCGAGCACGTCGCTGCTGTCAGTCAGGCCGAGATCAGCGCGGTGATCGCTCAGGATGCGATTGCCGAACGAGTGGAAGTTGTGGACCCACAGCCG
>DATBRX010000165.1:0-2215 GCA_036560085.1 Candidatus Limnocylindrales bacterium | reverse complement strand
GCGGCCGCGCCCGAGCTGCTCGAGCGATTGCTCTTCGCGCGCCTGGGCAACTCGATGCCAGCTGCGGCGGTGACGCGTCTGGCCGTCGAGCTGCGCGGCGAGCAGGTTGTCGCGGGCCAGCAGCTCGGCCTCTTCGCGCCGCAGCTGGCCCGCGCCGCGCGGCTTGACTGGCAGCTGCTCGGCCTGGCGCTGCGTTTTGGCCCGGACCGCCTGTTGCGCGCCCGGCTGCTCGATCCGGAGGCGGCGCTGGTCGAGGCGCGCTCGGAGCTGTTCCCGGTCAGCGCCGGGTCGCGTCTGACCGACCAGCCTGCGGCGTGAGCCTTGACTCGCCTGATCGGCCACCACCCGCGGATCGAAGTCGATCTCGACGCCGCCGGCCAGCCAGAGCGGCTGCGCTGGGAGGGCACCAGCATGCCTGTTGAGGTATGCAACCGCTGGCGCGTCGAGGAGGCGTGGTGGCGCCGGCCGGTCAGCCGCGACTACTTCAAGCTCGCCGGTACGAAGCTATTGGCACTCGTCTACCTGGACCGCGTCGATGGCACGTGGCACCTCGAACGCGTCTTCGATTAAGCCGCCGACTGCGCCAGAAAATGTCTCGGCCCCGGGGGAGACCGGGGCCGAGGAAACGCGAGCCGCGTTGGCGTCCGGAGAGGAGGAGCCGGACGTCAGTCCTTGGGCGACCGCAGTTGCAGATCAGACGCAGTCGCGCCGGGCCGTGTGACGAGGCGACCGACTAGTGCAGCGTCGGCGGGCCGCCCGGCGGAATGGTCAAGAGGACGATCGCGACGACGAGGCTGGCCAGCACGAGCACCAGCACGGTCGCGGCAAGGACCTGACGGAGCGGCACTTCCACGCGCCAAGGATATTGCGCCGACGACTTTGAGTACCGGCGACCCCAGCCGGATGGCTGGGGCGCCGGGCTCCGCACCGAGTTAGCTAGGGAGTGGCCGCCGCGGCGATGCCGAGCACTGTCGGCAGGGCGAACAGGATCAGGTAGATGGCCAGGCCGGCCAGGATGAACGCGCGAACGATTGGCAGGGCCCCGCGCAATGTCGTCATTGTGCCTGTGACGTACCCGGCGCGGGACCTGTGACGCGCGGCGGCTAATGACGCGGCGAGGAGCTCGGCGAGGGTGTTGGAGGTGAGCCGGTAGGCGTTGGGCTGGGCGTGGCGGTCGGTGGCGGCGGGCTTGCCGGCGTCGGAGTCGGTGACGGTGGATGGATCTGGTTGTACAGCCGCAGCGGCGCCCACTCATCGCCCCACGGCAGCACGTCGAGCGGGTTGACGTGTTCGCGGATCTTCTCGGGATAGCCGTACTGCCAGAGGCGCGGGATGATCGCCTGCCAGCCACCGTCCATCCGGATCAAGCTGTAGTGGACGTGGCAGCCGCGCGCCGCGCCGGTCGCGCCCTCGATTCCGATCTGGTCACCGCGCCGCACAACCTGCCCGGGGACCACGGTTGCCTCTTTGAGATGGATGTACTGGCTGCGATAGCCGTTGCCGTCGTCGATTACAACGCCGATCGCAAGGGCGGTCTTATGCCCGTTCCGGACGGTCCGGTTGTAGATCTCCTCGGGGTGGCCCTTGTAGCCCAGGAACTGGTCGAAGGTGCGATCGGCGACCAGCACGGTCCCGTCATGTGTCGCGTACACCTCGTCCCCGCAATGCGTCGCCAGGTCGAGTCCATCGTGGTACTGAACCCCGTCGATCACCAGGAACGTGCCGAAGTCGCGCGGCGCGAACCTGCTCGTGATCCACGGTCTTTTGAGCGGCCAGCCGTAGCCCGTGAGCTGTTGGGGTCCAACGCTGCGCGGCGCCTCCACCTTGTCGGTCGAGAGCGGCGTTGGCTGAGCTGTTGGCGTGGCGTCCGGACCGGGCGTACCGGGACCCGTGGACGCGCCCGGGGTGGCGTGGCCGACGCCGGATGGCGTTGGCGTCCCGTTCGTGGGGGCCCCGCCTGGCCCGGACATGACCAGGGCGACGGCGACGACGAAAAGCGCCAGGGCACTGCCCAGGGCTGCTCCCCAGATCGCGGGGCGCGTATTCATGGGCGCACCACGGGGCGCTGGAGACTGGGCATGTCCCCGTATGAAACCACGAATGCTGCCACTAGAACATCTGTTCTAATATGGTCGAGTGTCGGGCACCTTCGCCGAGCTGCACTGCCACTCCAACTTCTCGTTCCTCGACGGCGCGTCGAGCGTCGACGATCTGG
>DATBRX010000164.1:0-3013 GCA_036560085.1 Candidatus Limnocylindrales bacterium | reverse complement strand
GCATCACTGCCGCTGGCTGGCCCATCACGCGGCGCGAGTCGGCGCCAACGTGGGGCTGAGAGGCGAGGAGCTCGAGGCGGTCGCCTACGGCGCGCTGCTGCACGACGTGGGCAAGATCGGCGTGTCCGAGCACCTGCTGCGGAAGGAGGGGCCGCTGTCGGCCGATGAGTGGCTAGTCATGCGCCGCCACCCGGAGATCGGCGAGATGATCATCCGCCCGTTGCGGGCCTCGCGCGTCTTCGCGCCGATCATTCGCCATCACCACGAGCGCTTCAACGGCACCGGCTACCCCGATGGGCTGCGCGGCGAGAGCATCCCGCTCGGTGCGCGGATCGTCGCCATCGCCGACGCCTACGAGGCGATGGTCCACGGGCGGCCCTATCAGCCATCGCAGACGCACGAGCGCGCCGCCGACGAGCTGCGCCGGCTGCGCGGCGCGCAGTTCGATCCTGACCTCGTGCCGGTTTTTCTCGACGAGCTGGAGCGCGACACTCTCGGTGTGCCGCCACTCGTCGCGCTGCCCCCCGTAGCCCGTCTTGAACCCGAGTTCGCTGCCGGCGCCTGACCCGCCGGGCCGGCTCAAGCGCTGGTTCATCCGCTACGCGACGCGGCTGGTTTTCGGCACGTACCTGAAGGTTCGCTACGAGTACCTGGCGCCGCTGCCGGAGCCGCCGTACGTCCTGAACTTCAACCACCCCGGCTGGGTCGACCCGTTCCTGCTGGTCGGCTGGTGGCCGCGCCGGCATCGCATCTATGTGTTCGGTCCCAAGGAAGAGGACATGAGCGTCGGCTGGCGGAACCACGTAATCAATTGGAGTCACATGGCGGTGCCCTTCAAGCCGTCGAGGTCGGATCTCGTCGATGCCACGAAGCGCGCCCAGGGCGTGATCGAGGCCGGCTTCGTGCTGGGGATCGCGGGCGAAGGCCGGTTATCTGATCGCGAGGGCGAGATCGTGCCCCTCCAGGAGGGCGTGGCCTTCTTCGCCTTGCGCGCCCAGACCCCGATAGTGCCCATTGGCATCATCGGCACGCGCTGGGTCAAGTTGCGCAAGCTCGTACGGGTCCGCGTCGGCAAGACCATCTATTTGAACGGCCGCAAGGCGAACCGTGCCGGCGTCGATTCCCTGAAGGCCGAGCTGACCGACGCCATGAACGCACTCCTCGCTGACGCGCCGCAGGACCCACCACCCGGCCGCACGGGCCGCTGGCTGACCGACCTGTTCGCGGACCGCCCCTGGCTCAACGAGAAGAAGCCAGAAGAACCCCCGACCGACACGGATGACAAGCCCGCCTAGCGCTGACAGTACCGAACGGCCGTTCTATACTGGATGACTTGTGGACGAAGTTCGTTGATGACCCGGTAGCCCCGCCTTCGCGCGGAAAGTAAGGTCGGAGCAAGCGACGGGCGGACCCGGCGGTTCGCGGGAGCCCGACCGCTTCGCGCGCAGCAGATGCCGAAGGCAGACTGCGGAGGAAGGTAATTGGCCGTCGCACCCAACGATTTCACGCATCTCCACGTCCATTCCGAATTCAGCCTGCTCGACGGCCTGGGCCGGATCAGCGAGATGGTCGACCAGGCCAAGAAGCTCGGCTTCGACTCGCTGGGCTTGACGGACCACGGCGCCCTCTACGGTGCCGTCGCGTTCTACCAGGCCTGCCGCACGGCGGAGATCAAGCCGATCATCGGCGTGGAAACGTACGTCGCCCGGCGCTCCATGGCCGATCGGGAGGGCAAGGCCGACGCGCAGCCTTACCACCTCATCCTCCTGGCCAAGGATTGGACCGGTTACCAGAACCTGTGCCGTATCGTCACCGACGCGCACATCGACGGCTACTACTACAAGCCGCGCATCGATCGCGATTACCTGGCCAAGCACTCAGCCGGCCTCGTCGGTCTCTCCGCGTGCCTGAACGGTGAGGTCGCGCGCGCGATCGAGACCGGCGACATGGATGAGGCGAGGCGTATCGCAGGCAGCTACCGCGACATCCTGGGCGATGGCAACTTCTTCTTCGAGCTGCAGGACCACGGGTTGCCCGAGCAGCGCAAGCTCAACGAGCAGCTCATCAAGCTCGGCCCGGAGATGGGCATTCCGCTCGTGGCCACCAACGACCTGCACTACGTGCGGCGCGAGCAGTACGACGCGCATGACGTGCTCCTGTGTGTGGGCACCGCGGCCAACCTCGATACCCCGGGGCGCATGCGCTTCGAGTCGAGCGACTTCTACCTGAAGAGCGCGGCTGAGATGGCGGCGTTGTTCAGCGATCAGCCTGACGCCATCGCCAACACGCGGCGCATCGCCGAGATGGTTGACCTGCAGCTGCCATTTGGTCAGCTCCGTCTGCCCGATTTCCCCGTCCCGGAAGGCCACACGGTCGAATCCTGGCTGCGCATCGAGTGCGAGCGCGGCCTGCGCGAGCGCTACGGGACGGTGACCGAGCCGCTCCAGAAGCGGCTCGACTACGAACTGGGCGTGATCATCTCGATGGGCTACGCCGGGTACTTCCTGATCGTCGCCGACTTCGTGCGCTTCGCGCGCGAGCAGGGCATCGCGACGACCTGCCGCGGCAGCGCGCCGGGCTCCATCGTGACCTACACGCTGGGCATCACGCCGGTCGACCCCATCCACTATGAGCTGCCGTTCGAGCGCTTCCTCAATCCCGACCGCGTGACCATGCCCGACATCGATGTCGACTTCGAGGACGCGCGGCGTGACGAGGTCATCCGCTACGTGACGCAGAAGTACGGCAGCGACCACGTGGCCCAGATCATCACCTTCGGCACGATGCTCGCCCGCGCCGCAATCCGCGACGTCGGCCGCGTGCTGGGCCTGGGTTACGGCGAGGTCGATCGCATCGCCAAGGCCGTGCCCAACGTTCTTGGCATCAAGCTCGAGGAGGCGCTCGAGACCTCACCGCCGCTGCGCGAGATGCGCGACGCCGACCCCAAGGTCAAGCGCCTGTTGGAGCTTGCCGGGCAACTCGAGGGCGTCGCCCGTAACGCCTCGACGCACGC
>DATBRX010000163.1:0-25879 GCA_036560085.1 Candidatus Limnocylindrales bacterium | reverse complement strand
GGTCATCTTCCCGGAGATGATCGTGCCGCTCCAGGTCGGCCGCGACAAGTCGGTGCAGGCGCTCAACAAGGCGACCGCCGACTCAACCCCGATCGCCCTCGTCACGCAGCGCCAGGCCGACCGCGAGGACATCAACGATCCCTCCGAGCTCTACGAGGTCGGCACCCTGGCCAAGATCGCCCAGGTCGTCCAGCTCCAGGACGGCACCGTGCGTGCCATCGTGCAGGGCCAGCAGCGCATCAAGCTGCTCGGCTTCGTCAACGCGGATCCGTACATCCTGGCGCGCGTCGAGATGGCCGAGGAGCAGCCGGCGAGCGGGCTGGAAGTTCAGGCGCTGGTGCGCACCGTCCAGGGCCAGATCGAGCAATACGTCCAGTCGGGCGCTCCCGTCCCGCCGGAGGCGGCCGTCGCTGCACGCAACATCACCGAGCCGGGCCTGCTGGCCGACATGATTGCCTACAGCCCGGACATGAGCACCGAGCAGCGCCAGGAGCTGCTGGAGACCTTCGACGTCTTTGAGCGCCTGAAGCTCGTCTCCAACTTCCTGGGCCGCCAGATCGAAATCCTCGAGCTGAAGGGCAAGATCCAGTCCGAGGTCAAGTCCGAGATGGACAAGACCCAGCGCGAGTACATCCTGCGCGAGCAGCTGAAGGCCATCCAGCGCGAGCTGGGCGAGGACGATCCGCAGCAGGCCGAGGTGGCCGAGCTGCGCGAGAAGGTCGAACAGGCCGGCATGCCCGAGGAGATCAAGGCGCGCGCGATCAAGGAAGTCGATCGCATGAGCCGTATCCCGTCTGCCTCACCCGAGGTGGGCGTGATCCGGACCTATGTCGACTGGCTGATCAGCCTGCCCTGGAACGTCACCACCGACGATCGGCTCGATCTGAAGGAGGCGGCCAAGATCCTCGATGAGGACCACTTCGGTCTCGAGAAGATCAAGGAGCGCATCCTCGAGTACCTCGCGGTGCGCAGCCTGGCGGACAAGATCCGCAGTCCCATCCTCGCCTTCGTCGGCCCGCCCGGCGTCGGCAAGACGTCACTCGGCAAGTCCGTCGCCCGCGCCATGGGTCGCAAGTTCGTGCGCATGAGCCTGGGCGGCATCCACGACGAGGCGGAGATCCGCGGCCACCGGCGCACCTATATCGGCGCGCTGCCCGGCCGGATCATCCAGAACGTGAAGACCGCGGGCACGAACAACCCCGTGTTCATGCTCGACGAGGTCGACAAGATCGGCATGGACTTCCGCGGCGATCCGAGCTCGGCCCTGCTCGAGGTGCTCGATCCCGAGCAGAACAACACCTTCCAGGACAACTACCTCGAGGTGCCGTTCGATCTGTCGAAGGTGCTCTTCATCGCGACGGGCAACCTGCTCGATCCCATCCCGCCGGCTTTGCGCGACCGCATGGAGATCATCCAGCTGCCGGGCTACACGCAGCAGGAGAAGATCGAGATCGGCAAGCGCTTCTTGATCCCCAAGCAGCTCGAGAACCACGGCCTGACGCCCAAGAACGTCGAGTTCACGGATGAGGCAATGGTCGAGCTGGTGCAGGCCTTTACCAAAGAGGCCGGCGTGCGCAACCTGGAGCGCGAGATCGCCAACATCATGCGTAAGCTCGCCCGCCAGGTGGTCGAGGGACGCAAGCGCAAGGTCACGGTCGATGTCAAGAAGCTCAACGAGCTGCTCGGCCCACCGCGCTACGAGTACGGCGAGCTCGAGAAGGAAGACCAGACCGGTGCGGCCACGGGTCTCGTGGTGACGGAGGTCGGCGGCGACGTGCTGTCGATCGAGGTGACGACGATGGACGGCAAGGAGGACTTCATCCTCACCGGCCAGCTGGGCGAGGTCATGCGTGAGTCCGCTCGCGCCGGCCTGTCCTGGATCCGCGCCCACGCCTCGCAGCTGGGCATCGCGCGCGAGGTCTTCGAGAAGAAGACGTTGCACATCCATGTCCCGGCGGGCGGCATTCCCAAGGACGGCCCGTCGGCCGGCATCACGATGGCCCTGGCGATGGTCAGCGCCCTCACGGGCATCCCCGTCCGCAAGGACGTGGCCATGACCGGTGAGATCACGCTGCGTGGGCGAGTGTTGCCGATCGGTGGCTTGAAGAGCAAGATCCTGGCCGCACACCTGGCGGGTGCGCGGGAGGTGATCCTGCCGCTCAAGAACCAGAAGGATCTGCTCGACGTGCCCGACGAGATTCGCAAGCAGATGAAGCTCGTCATGGTCGAGTCGATGGACCAGGTGCTGGAGCACGCGCTTCGGCGCGCGCCCAAGGCGCTTGAGGCCAAGCCGGCCGAGGTGGTCGAGCAGGGTGAGCCGGTCGACGAGGAGTCGCCGGCCGCACCGGACAAGATGCGCCGCGGCTTCCCCGGCCAGGACCAGCCACCGGCCATCGCGAGCACTCACTAACGGCGGAGGTCGGAGCGTCGTGCGAGCGGGGCTTCGACCGAACCCATTCCAGGGTGATTGACGATGGAATACCGGGATTACTACGCGACCCTGGGGGTGCCACGCACCGCCAGCCAGGCCGACATCAAGAAGGCCTTCCGCAAGCTTGCCCGGCAGCACCATCCGGACGCGAACAAGGGCAAGGCCGCGGCGGAGAGCCGCTTCAAGGAGATCAACGAGGCCAACGAGGTCCTCTCTGATCCCGAGAAGCGCAAGCTCTACGACCAGCTGGGCAGCAACTGGGGCGCGTACCAGCAGGCTGGCGGCTCCGGTGCCGGCGGCGGTAACCCGTTCGCGGGCTTCGGCGGCTTTGGCGGCGGCGCGCCCGGTGGAGTGCGCTTCGAGTACCGCGGCAACGCCGAGGATCTCGCGGGCTTCAGCGACTTCTTCCGCACGTTCTTCGGCGGCGGCGGGTTCGAGGCAGAGTCGGGCGGCGGCGGGCGGACGCGTACCAAGGCCAGGACGCGCGGCGGTCAGTCCATCGAGGATCTGCTGGCTGGCATGAACCTGGGCGGCAACGGCACTGGCCGCGCGGCGGTGCCGGCGCGGCTGGAGGCGCAGGCCGAGGTGACCCTCGAGGAAGTGGCTAGCGGCACGAAGCGATTGCTCGATGTCGACGGCAAGCGCATCGAGGTGACGATCCCGCAGGGCGTGGCCAACGGCCAGCGCATTCGCTTTTCGGGCGTCGCGGCAGGTGCCGACGCTTACGTCAAGGTGAGCGTGGCGCCTCATCCGGTGTTCACGCGCGACGGCGCCAACCTGACGCGCGAAGTGCCCATCACGCTGCGCGAGGCGCTGCTCGGGGGCGAAACCGCAATCAAAACACTCACGGGCAAGGTGATGCTGCGCATTCCGCCCGAAACCCAGACCGGCCGAACATTTCGACTGGCGGGCCAGGGTCTGCCTCATTTCCGAAAGGAAGGCCGGGGCGACCTGTTCGTGAAGGTGCGGGTCGTTCTCCCGAGCGGTCTATCGGAAGAGGCCAAGCGCGCAGCCGAGAGATTCCTGGATCTAGCCGAAGGACACAAGAAGTGAAGCTCGACCGATACACCGAAAAGGCGCAGCAGGCGATCGTCGCCGCGCAGCGCCTGGCCACCGACGCTGACTCGCCCGTGCTTGACGCGGAGCACATCCTTGCCGCGCTGCTCGACGACGCGGAGGGAATTGCCGCGGCAACTCTGCGCGCCCTGGGCGCCGACCCCGCGCAGGTGGGTGTCGAGATCGCCGCGGCGCTGAGCCACCGCGCGAAGGTGGCCGGCGGCTCGATGAGCCTGGATCCGCGCGCGCAGGAGCTCATTCGCCGCGCGGAGGAGGAGGCGCAGCGCCTCCACGACGAATACGTCTCGACGGAGCACCTGCTGCTCGCGGCCGCCCAGTCAGGGGGCGACGCGCAGCGCATCCTCGAGGCCGCCGGCGCGGGGCACGAACAGATTCTGGGCGCGCTGCAGAAGGTGCGCGGCGGCCAGCGCGTGACTTCCGCCAATCCAGAGGGCACGTACCAGGCGCTCGAGAAGTACGGCCGCGACCTGACGCGCGACGCGCGCGAGGGCAAGCTCGACCCGGTGGTGGGCCGCGACGAGGAGATCCGACGCGTCATCCAGGTCCTGAGCCGGCGCACCAAGAACAACCCGGTGCTGATCGGCGAGCCGGGCGTCGGCAAAACGGCTATCGCGGAAGGTCTCGCGCAGCGCATCGTGCGCGGCGACGTGCCCGAGGGGCTCAAGGACAAGCGCGTCGTCGCGCTCGACCTGGGCGCGCTGATTGCCGGCGCCAAGTACCGCGGCGAGTTCGAGGAGCGGCTCAAGGCCGTGCTCAAGGAGATCAAGGACTCGGAAGGCCAGGTCGTGCTGTTCATCGACGAGCTGCACACGGTCGTCGGCGCAGGCGCGGCCGAGGGCGCAATGGACGCGTCCAACCTGCTCAAGCCCATGCTTGCCCGAGGCGAGCTGCACACGATTGGTGCCACGACCCTCGACGAGTACCGCAAGCACATCGAGAAGGACGCGGCGCTGGAGCGTCGTTTCCAGCCGGTCTACGTCGACCAGCCGAGCGTCGAGGAATCGATCTCGATCCTGCGCGGCCTGCGCGAGCGCTATGAGAACCACCACGGCGTGCGAATCACCGATTCAGCGCTGGTAGCCGCCGCCGTCCTATCCAACCGCTACATCAGCGAGCGCTTCCTGCCCGACAAGGCGATCGACCTCGTCGACGAGGCAGCCAGCCGCCTGCGCATGGAGATGGATTCGATGCCCGTCGAACTTGACGAGCTCGAGCGCCGGCGCATCCAGCTCGAGATCGAGCGCGAGGCGCTGCGCAAGGAGCGCGACGACGCATCCAAGGCGCGGCTCAAGGCGCTCGAGAAGGAACTGGCCGACATCGGCGAGCGTGCCGGTGCGCTCAAGAGCCAGTGGGAGCAGGAGAAGGCCAAGATCGCCGACCTGCGCGCGACCAAGAAGCAGCTCGAGGACCTGCAACTCGAGATCGACAAGGCGGAGCGCGCCGCCGATTACGGCAAGGCCGCCGAGCTCAAGTACGGCAAGCTGCCGGAGGCTCAGAAGCGCCTGGCCGATGAGGAGGCAGCCCTGGCCCAGTCGGGCGCCCAGCGCCTGCTGAAAGAAGAGGTCGATGCCGACGACATCGCGCGCATCGTTTCTGCGTGGACCGGCGTGCCGGTCACGCGGCTCCTTGAAGGCGAGCAGGCCAAGCTGATCCGCATGGAGGACGAGCTGCACAAGCGCGTCGTCGGCCAGGACGAAGCGGTGGCCGCCGTCTCAGACGCCGTACGCCGCGCACGGGCGGGGCTCAAGGATCCCAAGCGTCCGATCGGCTCGTTCATCTTCCTGGGCCCCACGGGCGTGGGCAAGACCGAGCTCGCACGGGCACTCGCGAACTTCCTGTTCGATGACGAGGCCGCGCTGACCCGGATCGACATGAGCGAGTACATGGAGAAGTTCTCCGTCTCGCGCCTGATCGGCGCGCCGCCCGGCTATGTCGGCTACGACGAGGGCGGCCAGCTGACGGAGGCCGTGCGCCGCCGGCCGTACCAGGTGGTGCTGCTCGACGAGATCGAAAAGGCGCACCAGGACGTGTTCAACGTGCTGTTGCAGGTGCTCGACGACGGCCGCCTGACGGACGGTCAGGGGCGCACGGTCGACTTCAAGAACACGGTCATCGTCATGACCAGCAACGTCGGCAGCCAGTTCATCACCGGCTTCGCGGGCAGGCGCGACGAAGAGTCGTACGAGCAGATGAAGACGCAGGTGACCGACACGCTGCGCCAGGTGTTCCGGCCGGAGTTCCTGAACCGGATCGACGAGATCATCGTGTTCCACGCCCTGACGGAGGACGACCTCGCGCACATCGTCGAGCTCCTGCTGGCCGACCTCACGCGCCGGCTGACCGAGCACGACCTGACGCTGGAAGTGACACCCGCCGCGCGCCAGCTGATCGCGGCCGAGGGCTACGACCCGGTGTACGGCGCGCGGCCCCTGAAGCGCTCCATCCAGCGGCTGGTCGAGAACCCCCTTGCACGGGCGCTGCTCGAGGGCAAGTTCAAGCCGGGCACGACCATCAAGGTCGACGCGGACGCAGGGTCCGGCACGCTGCTCTTCACGTCAGGCGGCGAGACAGTCGTCGCCAACGCGACAGATGAGCGGCGCGACGTGCGTCGCGCGGCGCAGCGGGAGCCGGAGCCCGAAGCGGCGCCGGCCGGCGGCGCGACGGAGCGGCTGAACTAGCCGTCCAACTCCATGGCGACCGGCAGCGCGGTCTGCGCCCAATGGCTGAGCGGCCTGCCGTCGGTCCAGCCCTGGTATTTCGCGGCGAGCAAGCGTCGCACCATCGGCTCGTCGGCCGTGCCCTCGATTACGGCCGCGCGGCCGCTGAGCCAGGTCTTGCCCAGCCGGATGCGCACCCGGCCGTCGTGGCGCACGTTGCGCACCCAGTCGGCCTCATCGCGTCCGCCGGCCATCATGTACAGGCGATCACGCGCAGGGTCAGGCGCGAACCACATCTCGATGACGTGCGGCCGCCCGGTGACGCGGCCGATCGTCTCGAGGTAGCACAGCGCGCGATCGGCCAGCTTGCGATCGAGGGTCACTTGTCAACCGGTACCACGGCCAGCGCCTCGACCTCCAGCAGGTACCCGGGCCGGAACAGGGCGCTGACCTGCACTGCCGTGCTGGCCGGTGGCCCAGCGGTGTCCAAGTAGCGGTTCCGGACCTCACGCACCACGGGCAGGATCGCTATGTCGGTTACGAAAACGCCGAATTTGATGACATCGCTGAACGTGGCGCCCGCCGCTTCGAGGGCCAGGGCCAGATTGGCAAAGACGCGCTCGGCCTGGGCCTGTGGATCACCCGGCCCGACGAGCTCGCCGTTCTCGTCCATCGCAACCTGGCCGGCGATGGCAACCAGCCGGCCGGTGCCAGAGACTGCGTGGCTGTAGCCAGTGGCTGGCGCCAGTCCAGCCGGGAGCGAGTGGTGCTCGATGTGCGTCATGGCTTGATCGTAGCCACCGCATATTCTGGGTGCGAAGTGCGAGCTGAACCCGTCCGGTCGTCCCTGGCGGCGCCACCGGCCGACGATCCAGGCGAGCCGCGGCTGCTCGAGGCGATCCTGGCCGAGATCGACGAGCGCGGCCCCATCACCTTCGCGCGGTTCATGGAGCGCGCCCTGTACGAACCGGGCCTCGGTTACTACGCCAGGAGCCGCGAGCGGACGACGCGTTCCGGCGACTTCCTGACGGCGCCGGAGCTGCACCCGATCTTCGGCCAAACGGTCGTGCGCCAGATCGAGCGGATGCGCCAACAGCTCGGTCGCCCGATCGATTTCACCGTGCGCGAGTACGGCGCCGGCCGCGGCACCCTGGGTCAGGCGCTGCCCCCCGGGGTGAGCTACGAGCCGATCGAATTCGATCAGCCGCGGCCAGCCAGCAGGCTCACCGGCGTCATGCTGGCCAACGAGTTCCTCGACGCGTTGCCGGTCCATCGCGTGGTGGCTCGGGAGGACGGACTGCGCGAGCTCAGAGTCGGCCGGTCCGAAGGCAGGCTCGTCGAAGTCGAGACGGAGCTCTCAGACCCGCGCCTCGCGGGGTGGTTCGATGGCCGTCAAATCAGGCTCGCCGATGGGCAACGCGCGGAGGTCAACCTGGCCATGCTCGACTGGCTGGCCGAGGTGAGCCGCGACCTGGAGCGGGGCTACGTGCTGATCTTCGATTACGGCTTGGCGGCGGCGGACCTGTACGGCCCGGATCGTGCGACTGGCACAATGCGCGCTTTTCGTGGCCAGCACGTCTCGAGCGACGTCCTTGGCTCGGTCGGCCACCAGGACATCACCGCCCACGTGGACCTCGACGCACTCGAGGATGGGGCACGGGCCGTGGGCCTGGAGGTCATCGCCCGGACGCGCCAGGCCCAGTTTCTGCTCGGCAATGGGCTCGACGAGGTGTATCGCGCGCTGCGCGACGCCGCTGAAGCCGACTGGGACTCCGCGCTCACGCTGCGCGCCGCCGTCGCGCGGCTGCTCGATCCGCAGGGCATGGGCGGGTTCGCCGTGGAGATCCTCGGGCGGGACGCCCCGGCGCTCGCGGGCTGATGAAGTTCGAGGAAGCGCAGGCGCGGCTGGCGCAGGTGCCTGATCGGCTGCCGCCTCCGCCGCCGGAGCTGATGCCGGTCGTAGTGGCTGATCCGGAGGGCGTGCCCGGCGGTGCCCCGCGCTTCCCGGACGGTCCGCGGCGCGAGGCTGCCGTGTTGATCCTCATCTACCCCGACGCCAACGGCGACGCGTACCTCATCCTGACCGAGCGGTCGCCGGGCGATCACCGGCACGCCGGCCAGATCAGCCTGCCCGGCGGCGCCATCGATGCCGCGGACCCGACGCCGGCCGCGGCGGCCCTGCGGGAAGCGGCCGAGGAGGTGGGTCTCGATCCCGTCGAGGCGGGCGTGACCATCGCCGGCGTGCTGCCGCTGGCCGACGTGCGCGTGAGCGGCTTCATGGTCGCGCCGGTCGTGGCGTTCGCGCAGCGGCCGCCCACCCTCACGCCGGATGGTTACGAGGTCGCGAGCGTGTTCGGCGCTCCGCTGGCCGCCTTCGTGAAGGGCGCGCCCATCGAGATCATCACTGACGAGCGCGATGGCTACCGGCTTCGCTATGGTGCGTACCGCGTCGGCGAGCACCTCGTGTGGGGCGCGACGGCGATGATGCTTGGGCGACTGGGGGCATTCCTTGGGCAGGCAGCTGAGCGGAGGTAGTCGGTGGCCGAGTTCGACATGAGCCTGGTGCAGCGCGGCGCGCGGCTGCGGCACAGCCCCTATTACGAGGCCACGCAGGCGTATTCACCCAAGGGCTTCACCGTGTACAACCACATGCTCTTCCCGATCCGCTTCGAGTCGTTCGAGGAGGAGTTCGAGACGCTGCTCAACGACGTCACCGTGTGGGACGTGGCGGTCGAGCGCTGTCTCGAGATCAGCGGCCCGGATGGTTTCAGGTTCGCCCAGCTCCTCACGCCAAGGGATCTGAGCAAGTGCGCAGTGGGCCAGGCCAAGTACGTGCTCATCTGCGATGGCGACGGCGGCATCATCAATGACCCCGTCCTGACGCGGATGGACGAGAACACCTTCTGGTTCGCCCTCGCGTCGTCCGACGCTCTGCTCTTCGCAAGAGGCCTGCGCCACGCCTATCCCGACCTCGACGTGACGATCCGCGAAGTCGACGTCGCGCCCATGCAGATCCAGGGCCCCAAGTCCAAGAACCTGATGCACGACCTCGTCGGCGATGTGGTCGACGACATGAAGTACTACTTCTGGACCCGAGCCGAAGTCAACGGCATCCCGGTCGTTATCACCCGCACCGGCTGGACGTCGGAGGTGGGCTACGAGATCTACCTGCTCGACCGATCGAAAGGCACGCAGCTCTGGCAGGCGGTCATGGAAGCCGGCAAGCCCTACGGCGTGAAGCCGACCGGACCCAGCGATATCCGGCGCATCGAGGGCGCGATCTTCAACTGGGGCGCCGACATGAACTACGACAACAACCCGCTCGAGATGGGGCTGGAGCGGCTCATCCAGTGGGAGCTGCCCGATTCGGCCTCGATCTCGATGGCCGCGTTGCGGCGCATCAAGGCGGCGGGCGTTACGCGCAAGATCGTCGGCGTCGAGATGGACGGCGACCCATTCCCAGCACTCAACTTCAACAAGTGGGATGCGTTCCGCGACGGCGGGTCAGACGCCGTTGGACAGGTGTCCTCGGCGATCTACTCGCCGCGCCTCAAGAGGAACATCGGCTTCTGCTGGGTGCCGGTTGACCTGTCCGCGCCGGGCTCCACGTTGCGCGTCGCGTCCGAGTGGGGCGACCGCCACGCGACCGTCGTGCCGATGCCCTTCGTCGACCCGGAGAAAAAGATCCCGATCTCCTAGCCGGCTGCCGGCTAGCCGATAGGACCGAAGGTGGCGCGGCCAGCGGGGCGGTAGGTCTGGACCAGAACGCCCGTCTTGGTCGTCCACGAGTCGACCAACTCCAGGTTGTGCGTCGGCCCTCTTTCCGGGAAGAGGCGCAGACCGTCGCCGACGATGACCGGCGAGATGCGCAGGTTCAGCTCGTCGACGAGGTCGCGCTCGAGCAGCCAGCGCAGCAGCACGCCGCTGCCGTGGACCTGGATCTCGCGCCCCGGCCGTCCCTTCAGTTCGCGGATCTGCGCTTCCACGTCGCCCGACAGCACATGAGTGTTCTGCCACGTCGGGTCCTTCAGCGTGGTCGAGGTCACGAACTTGGGCAGGACGTTGATCATGTGACCGAACGGGTTGTCGTCGTGCTTGGGCCAGTACGGCTCCCAGATCTCCCAGGTCTGGCGGCCCAGCAAGAGCGCATCTGCGCGCTCGAACATCTCGGTCAGGTAGGGGCCCATCTCCTCGGACGCGGACGCGGCAGTCCAGCCGCCGCGCTCGAAGCCGCCGCGCCGGTCCTCGTCTGGGCCGCCCGGGCCTTGATAGACGCCGTCGACGGAGAGCATCATCGTCGCGAAGAGCTTCACCGCTTCCTCCCTTGCGCTCCCAGTGCCAGCCGCATGATCGGCCGGATGGGCGAGGTCTCGTTCCACTGACGGGTCGCGACGACCGCGAAGCCGGCCTTCTCATACATCGACTGGACGCCGTGGAAGGCGCTCGCCGGACTGATGCGACCGCGTGTCGCGGCCACCGGATATGCCTCGAGCATCGTCGCGCGATGTTCCCTGGCATAGGCAATCGCGCCGTCCAGCAAGGCCGTTGCCACGCCCTGGCCGCGCGCCTTCCTCGATACGACGAAGCAGACGATCGACCAGACCGGCGTGTCGTCGACACGAGCGAGGACCTTGGCGTTCTCGAGCCGGCCGTAGTCCTCGCGCGGCGCGAGGCTGACCCAGCCGACAACACGGCCGTCGCGGTAGCCAACGAGGCCCGGCGCGAGGTCGGGCCGCGCAGCCAGCGACTCGAGCGCGGCCCGGTTGCCTGCGGTTGTCGAGTTGGTCCAGTCGAGACCCGCCTTGCGGAAGTACTGGCACCAGCACCACTTGGGGTCGCCGCCCTCGTTGAACAGCTCCGCCAGGTCCGCGAACCGCTCAGTGGTGAGCGGCTGGACGTCGATCGCGGCGACACGGCCATCTTGATCATCCAGGTGCGTCAAACGTCCGGCGCCGGCGGCCCGCCCACCCGCGAGAAAGCGATCTGCAGCCTTTTTGGTCGCTTTCACCCTCAAGCCGCCCGCCGACCAGCCATCACGGGCGGGGGCTGGTACAAACCGACGGGGTCCACGGCGGGTAGGCGGACGTTTGACGTCACAGGGGCATCACGGCACCCGCCCAACCGAGCTCACCAGGGTTCGCCCTCGGACGAGTCGTACTCGTCGCGCGTCCGCTGCCGCTCGGCGAGCGCGCCCTTGGCCTTGGTCGCGGCCGACTCGGCGGCATGAGCCCGGCCCTCGACCACGGCGGTCCCGTCGCCGACCAACTCGACGATGATGGCCCGCATCTCCGTCCCGTCGGTGTATGCGCCGTGGAGGATGCCGGGCGGCCAGATGACGGCCTCGCCGTGACTTACCCGGGCACGCTCCTCGCCCACCTGTACGAAGCCGCCGCCGCTGATGACGATGAACAGCGCGGTGTTCGACTGGTTCGCGTGGGGCTGGATCATCGCGTACGGACCAAAGGCGACCTCGGTGATGACTGCCCGGTCATCCGAAAGCAGCAGGGCGCCGGCGACGCCCTTGGTGCCCGGCGGACCCTCCGCCCGGCGATGACCCGGCCCGAAGCGGCGAATCTCCACTCAATTCACCTCCGCAGGGCGGCCGTCGGGCCGCTGCTGCGCGCTATCGCGGTTGGCACACGGCCCAGGCCGCGCTCCGCCCGCTCGGCTTGGGATGCGGCTAGCGCCGCCGGCGCCCACCGCGGTTGCGTTTGACGCGAACAGTCGACTCGGCCGCCTTGTACTTGCTCTGGCTGAAGAAGCGCGCGCGGCGGAGCTGCTCGTTGTACGCCTCGATGTATGGCGGGAAGTGGACGAAGCGGATCCACACGAATGCCGCGAGGCCGATCACGATGAAGAGCAGGACGAACAGGAAGTAGAACCGGAAGACCGTGCCGACGATAACCAGCCCAAACGTGACGAGCCCGGTCCACAGGAGCCATTCCTGCATCGAACGCAGGGGCTCGTGGCGGTGCAGCTGGCGTACCCGCACGTTGTACAGCACCACCGTGAGGACGAGCATGACCGCGGCGGCAATCCAGATGGGATGGAAGATGTCAGGGAAACCGCCCGATTCTGGCTGGCCACCGACAAAGGGCTTGTTCAGGTACCAGAAGAGGTCCTCGAGGAGACTGACTTTCACGTTTGGGGAACTCCTGCTGCCGCTTGGGTCCAGGGCAGCCGCAGGATAGCGCCTCACTTATACTCGGCCCGTTGTTGCCCCGGTGCTCCATGACAACGGAGCCGCGGGCGCCCACCGGAGAGGGACTCAAAAGAGACGTGCGGGCCCTGCTCTCGGTCGCCAACAGTGACGGGGTCGCGGATCTGGCGCGCGATCTGGCGGCACTTGGCGTCGAGCTCCATGCCGACGCCGACGCGCTTGCCGTTCTGGCCCAGGCAGCCGTAAGCGCGCAGCCGGTGGAGAAGGCGGGGGCATCGGCCGAGGGCTTCGACATCGTCGTCGCCAACATCAAGCCGTTTGCGCCACAGGTGGGCGAGCGCGTCGTGCCGCTGGACGAGGCGATCGCCATGATCGATGTCACGCGCACGTCGCTCATGGCGGCCGCCGCGCGCAACCTCGCGAGCGTGGCGATCGTGTCCGGCGCGCGCCATTACCCCCAGCTTCTCCAAGAGCTGCGCACGCGCAATATCGTGTCAGCCGAGTTTCGGCAGCACCTCGCTGCGGACGCCCTCGCAGATGTGTCGGCCTACTTCGCGGAGGTCGCCGGCTATCTCAATCATCTCGGTGGCAACCGCTTTCCGAATCGGCTGGCCGTGGTGGTCGAGAAGGTGCGCGACCTGGGCTACGGCGAGAACCCGCAGCAGCACGCGGCGTTCTACCGCGAATCGATGCACCGATCAGGCGCGCTTGCCGATGCCCACCAGCTGCAGGGCGACCAGCCGACCTTCAACGATCTCATCGATCTCGACGCGGCGTACCGGATCGTCTCCGATTTCACCGCCCCGACCTGCTGCATCGTGAAGCAGAACAACCCCACCGGTCTTGCGTCCGACGAGCTGCTCGTGCACGCCTACCAGAGGGCGCTGGAGGGCGACCCGGTGTCGGCATACGGCGCTGTCGTGGCGCTCAACCGCGAGGTCGACGGCAACACCGCCGAGGCACTCGCCGGCAACGCGTACGAGGCGATCGTCGCGCCGGGGTTTACGGCGCCGGCGCGCGAGATCCTCGCGGAGAAGCAGCGCCTGGCGCTGTTGGCCGTGCCTCATCGCTTCACCGAGGGGCTGTCCGACTACGGCATCGCCCGGCTCGATTTCGCGCGCATTGACGGGGGGCTGCTCGTCGAGACACGTGACTCGTCAGAGGTCGATCGGTCGCAGCTCAAGGTCGTGACCCAGCGCCGGCCGACGCTCGAGGAGCTCACCGACCTGCTGTTCGCCTGGCGCGCGGTGCGCCACGTCACGAGCAATGCGGTCGTTCTCGCCCATCACACCGCGCTCGTCGGCGTGGGCGCGGGCCAGGCGAGCCGCCTGACCGCGGTCGAGATCGCGCTTCACAAGGCGGCCGAGCGCTCCAAGCTGGCAGTGCTCGCGTCAGACGCGTACTTCCCGTTTGCCGACGCGATCCAGCTCGCGGCTGAGCGGGGCGTGACCGCGATCATCCAGCCCGGCGGCTCGGTCCGCGATGAGATGGCCATCGAAGTCGCCAACCGTCACCATCTGGCGATGGTGTTCACCGGCAAGCGCCACTACCGCCACTAGGGGGAGCTATGGAAGGGCTGCTCGCGCTCGAGATGGTGCGCGTGACCGAGGCCGCGGCGATTGCATCGGCGCGCCACATGGGTCGCGGCGACAACCAGGCCGCCGACCACGCCGCTGTCGAGGCAATGCGCAAGACGTTCGACGATGTCGACCTGGCGGGCACAATCGTGATCGGCGAGGGCGAGCGCGATAAGGCGCCCATGCTGTACATCGGCGAGAGCGTCGGCCGGAGCATGCCTGGCCAGCCGGAGATCGACATCGCGGTCGATCCGCTCGAGGGCACGAACCTCGTCGCCCATGGCAACTCAAACGCGATCACGGTCATCGCCGCGTCGGAGAAGGGCGGCCTGCTCAACGCGCCCGATACCTATCTCGAGAAGCTGTGCGTGGGGCCCGACGTGGCCGGCAAGGTGGACATCCGCCTCACACCGACCGAGAACCTCGACCGGATCGCGAATATCCTCGGCCGCAAAGTGGCCGATTTGACGGTTGTCATACTCGACCGACCGCGCCACGCCCAGCTCATCGACGAAGTGCGCGCGGCCGGCGCGCGCATCAAGCTCATCAGCGACGGCGACCTGTCGGCCGCGATCTCATGTGCGGTGCGCGGCACGGGTGTGCACGCGGTCATGGGCACGGGTGGCGCGCCCGAAGGCGTCCTATCGGCCGTGGCGCTGCGCTGCCTGGGCGGCGAGATCCAGGCTCGGTTGCGCTGGCGCAGCGATGAGGAGCGCGATCGCGCGGTGGCGATGGGCGTCGACCCGTCCATGGAGCGTGTCTACACCACCTCCGATCTCGCGCCGGGCACCAACCTCGTGTTCGCCGCGACCGGAGTGACCGACGGCGACCTCCTGGGCGGCGTGCGCTTCTTTGGTGGCGGCGCGCGGACGCATTCGCTGGTGATGGGCTACCAGAGCAAGGAAGTGCGCTTCATCGACACGGTGCACATGTTCGACCGCGACAAGCCCCCCGCCGTCCGTCTCTAGCGTCTCGACTTGAGCCAGTTCCGCTACGGCGTCGCGAGCGGCGACCCCGCGCCCGATCGAGTTGTCCTTTGGACTCGGCTCGAAAGAGGCGGGAGCCTGCGATGGGAGGTGGCCGAAGGCTCCGACTTCCAGTCGGTAGTTAATTCGGCATCGGTCGAATCGACCCCCGACTCCGATTTCTGCGTTTCTGTTGACGTCGGTGGACTGAAGCCGTGCACAACCTACTGGTATCGGTTCCGCGCCCCAGATGGGGAATGGTCGCCCGTTGGTCGCACCAAGACGCTGCCGGTGGGTGACGCGCGGCGCGTCCGGTTCGCGGTGGTGTCGTGCGCGAAGTTCAACGCCGGCTTCTTCAATGGCTATGCGCGCATCGCCGAGCGCGACGATCTCGACTTCGTGCTCCACCTGGGTGACTACATCTATGAGGCGTCGGAGACGCCGCCCGCCAACCAGACGCCCGGGGCGGACATCGGCCGGCCGTTCGAGCCCCGAAACGAGTGCGTGACCCTGGCCGACTACCGGACACGCTACGCCCAGTACCGCGCCGACCCCGATACGCAGGCCATGCACGCTGCGCACCCGCTCATTGCCACTATTGACGACCACGAGCTCGCCGACGGCGGCTGGCGCGACGGTGCCGACAACCACCTGGCCGAGCGCGATGGGCCGTGGCCGGTGCGGCGCGCGGCGGCGTTCAAGGCGCGGCGCGAGTGGCTGCCCCAGCGCCTGCCCGATCCGGCCGATCCCCTGCGCGTCTACCGCTCCGTTTCCCTGGGCGACGTGGCCGACATGTTCGTGATCGATACCCGCAGCCTGCGCGACCAGCCGGTCCATGGCCCCGGCGCGGTCGCTCCGGCGCGCAGCCAGCTGGGCCACGCGCAGCGCGACTGGCTCTTCGCGGGTCTGCAGCAGTCCAGGGCGCAATGGCGGTTGCTGGCAAACTCGTCGATCCTCGGCCGCACGTGGGCGCCCAACCTGCCGCCGGAGCTGCACGAGGGTCTGACCTACCTCAAGCTGATCCACAAGTCCGGCACCGGGCCCGATCCCGACCAGTGGGAGGGCTACCCATACGAGCGCGACCTGCTGATCGGCCACCTGGCGCGCGCCAACACGGTGGTGTTGAGCGGCGATATCCACGTCGGAATGGCGCTGGAGCTGGAACGCGACGAGGAACCCGGCAAGTGGGTCGCGCCCGAGTTCGTGACGACCAGCCTGACCTCGCAGAACCTCGACGACAAGACCGGCTGGGGCTATCGCACCAGGTCAACAGAGGTCGAGCGGCTGTTCGTCTCCGCGCGGCCCAACGTCGCCTGGTGCGACATGGACAGCCACGGCTACATGGTGGCAGACCTGACGCCCGATCGGCTGCGCATCGAGTGGTGGTTCGTCGACACGGTGCTGGCACGCAGCCCGAACGAGCGGCTGGCGGCGTACGCGGAGGTCTTGCCCGGTAGCCCGGAGATCGTGAACTACAGCTTCCCGACGACCTGAACGGCGTTCTCCGGCTCGTTTGCCGCGATTCGCCGGCGAGCGGTCTCGACCGACTCTCCCCAACCTGGCGGGACCAGCCATGGGGCAAGGTCAGCCAGCGGAGCCAGGACGAACAGGCGCCGGCGCATCTCTGGGTGTGGCACCTCGAGCCAGCGCTTCTCTGCCTGATTGTGGGGACGCTCGACGTGGATCCGATGACGGCCGAACACCAGCAGGTCGAGGTCGATCTCGCGCGGTCCCCAGCGCTGGCGCTTCTTGCGGCCGATTGCCGCCTCGAGCACCTTCAGGACAGACAGCAGGGCCAGGGCACCAGTGGCCGGATCTGGCCCGGCCGGAACCTCGAGCGCGGCGACGGCATTCAGGAAGTCAGGCTGATCGGTTACGCCGACGGGTTTGGTCCGATACAGGCGCGAGACGCCGCGCACCTTGACGCCGGGCAGCGCCGTCATGGCGCGAACGGCGTGGCGCAGGTTGGCGCGCGTGTCACCAACGTTCGCCCCCAGGCCCACGTAAGCACGCACACGTTTCGCCCGCACACGCTTGGTCATGTTTGTGCCTTCAAATCTAGACTCGGCGCGCAATGACCCGCCCGGCCGTGCTCATCTTCCATCGTCCGGCGGCTGTTGGCGACCCTCCGCTCGTCCGATTCCTGGCTGATGTGCGGGCTGAGCTCGTGCGGCGCCAGGCGGCGCTCCTCGAGCGCGCCGGCGCGGCGCCGCCGACCTTCGTTGACGAGTGGTACGAGGACCTGGCCTTTGGCGATCTGATCCGGCGCCTCGCGCCGACGCACACAGGCGTGATCGTCCTGGGCAGCGGCGCCGTGGCGCGGCTCAACCTGGCTGACGCGCGGCGCCTGGTCGCCGTCGCGGCGTCCGGGCGCGCCGAGGCGCTGACGAACAACCGCTACTCATCTGACATCGTGGCGCTGGGCCGCGCGTCGATGCTGAAGAAGGCGCCGGCGCTGCCGAGCGACAACGCCCTGCCGCGCTGGCTCGAGGAATTGGCCGGCTTCAAGGTGGACGAGCTGACGGGACGCGACCGGCTGGCGCTCGACCTGGATACGCCGCTTGACGTCTGCCTCGCCGCGTTCGCCCCGGGGGCCCCGGCGTGGCTGCGCCGCGCGGTGGACGACGCCGGCCTGGCGATTCCGCGGCTGGACGATTTGCGCGCCCTGGTGCGCGACCCGCTCAGGGAGCTGCTCGTCTTTGGTCGCAGCGGGTCGCGCACGCTCGCCTGGCTGGAGCGCAATGTCCGCTGCCGGGTGCGATTCCTGGCCGAGGAGCGCGGCCTGCGGGCATCGAGTCAGCTGGCGATCGCTGGCAAGGCGGCCGGAACGGCGAAGACAACGAGTCGCAAGCCGAGCTCGACCCTGAGCCTGTTGCTCGAGCAGCGCGGCCCTGAGGCCCTGTCCGAGATCATCGCGCAGCTGGCCGACGCCGCCATCATCGACACCCGCGTGCTGCTGGCGGCCCGCCTGGGGAGCGACGAGTCAGGCTGGCCAACGCCTCCCGACCGTTTCGCGAGCGACCTGCACGATCACGCCGCCGTCAGCGACGCGTGGCTCCGGGAGCTGACCCGTTCAGCCGCCGACTCGCCCCGACCGATCCTGCTCGGCAGTCATACCCTGGTCGGCCCGGGGGTACGCCTGCTGGTCGGCCCTTAGCTCTTCTTCTTCCCACCACCGGGCTTGCTGGCGAACTCCTCCAGCTTCTTCTCGCTCATACCGGTCTGGGTCTTCTTGCCGGCTCGTTTCCGGGCCAGCTCGGCGCCCATGAACTTGCGCTGTTTCTCTGATTTCGCGGGCATCTGGCACCTCCTGCAGCTGTCCTGCGTCCAAGTTATGGAAGGAGGCGCAAAGGGCCTCTCAAGCGGCAGGCCGTCTGGGTCGCAAATCCGAGACAGACACGTAGAATGAGCGTGAGCTGCGGTCCGCTCCAGCCAGCCCCCGAAACCACATTTCGCGGAACGCGGTGCCTGACGAGAGGCAGTAGTTGACGACCGGCCTGTGGTACGTGATCGGGTTCGCCTTCGCGGGCACGACCTTCGTGCTGATAACGATCATCGCCTCGTGGCTGCTGAGCCATCGCACCAAGGGCGATCGGCACAAGGGCATGCCGTATGAATCGGGCATTGATACGTACGGCTACACCTGGGGCCGAACCGGTCTGTCGTTCTACATCTACGCGCTGCTGTTCGTCGCCTTCGATATCGAGGTCGTCTTCATCTACCTGTGGGCGATCGTTTTCCGCGACGTCCTGCTGGGCGGCTTCCTGGCCATGCTGCTGTTCGTGTTCATCCTGCTGATCGGCCTCGGCTACGCCTGGCGCAAGGGGGTCCTGACATGGAAGTGAACAAGCCGATCGAGATGGGGTCTGACCAGCCCGGCAACACGCCTGGCGCGTTGGCCGTGGCCGACAAGAGCGAAGTGGTCGAGCCGATCATCGTCGAGAACAGGCTCTGGACGCCGGTCAATCCGAACGCCTATGACGGCGGGCGACCGGCCCAGATCACTCACCTGCGTGCCGAGGAGCACGCCGACAAGGGGGACACCGGCCGCTGGCGCGCGCTGGACATCATTCCCACCAAGGCTGACTACATCCTCGACCTGATCCGGCTCAACAGCCTGTGGCCGCTGACCTCCGGTCTGGCGTGCTGCGCGATCGAGATGATGTCTGCGGCAACGCCGTGGAACGACATGGACCGCTTCAACATGTTCCCGTTCCGGGCCAGCCCGCGCCAGGCTGACGTGCTCATCGTGGCCGGGACGCTCACGACCAAGATGGCCGGGCCGCTCGTGCGGCTATGGGAGCAGATGCCAGAGCCCAAGTGGTGCGTGGCTATGGGCGACTGCACGTGCTCGGGCGGGCGCTACAAGCGCTCGTACGCAACGGTCGAGGGAATTGACCGGGTCATGCCGGTCGACGTGTACGTGCCGGGCTGCCCGCCGCGCCCGGAAGGATTGATCTACGGGATGATGAAGCTCCAGCAGCTCATCAGGGAGCGACGCGGTCATTGGGCCGAGCGGGCCGTGGGCCCGACGGTTCCCGACGGCGTGTAGCCGGGAGAACGATTACGGACACTCAGCTCAAGCGCCGACTTCAGGCCGCCCTGGGTGAGCGCTTCAGCGCGCCCATGATCCAGAAGGGTGACACGACCGAGATCTGGATCGGCGCCGCCGACGTCACGGACGTGATGAAGACCCTCCACGACGACGAGCAGTTCGAGTTCGAGCTACTGGCCGACCTGGCCGGCGTCGATACCGGCACGGAGATGTGGGTCGTCTACCACCTGTGGTCGCCGCGCAGCCCCGACTGGCTGCGCGTCATTGCCGCAGGCCTGTCACGCGAGGATCCGCGCGTGCCCAGCGTCACCTTCATCTGGAAGGGCGCGGAGTGGGCTGAGCGCGAGGCCTACGACATGTTCGGCATCGTCTTCGAGGGCAACCGCGACCTGCGGCGCATCTACATGCCACCCGATTACACGTCGTTCCCGCTGCGCAAGGACTTCCTGCTGCCCGACGACGCGGCGCGCTCGCCCGGCGAGGGCGTGCGTCATGTGGAGCAGGCATTCCCGCCCGCCGAGCAGCTGCGCCAGCCGGTCCTGCGCCGCGCCGAGCTCGGCTCGACCACGCCCGGTTCGGCAGCGGAGCTCGCCGCCGGGACGGAGCAGGAGTCATGACCACCGATCGCGGCTCTGTCCGCTCGCTCGACGACCCGAACATCTGGGTCGAGACGCCCGCCACCATCTTCGACGCGGTCCCGCCCTACCCGCCGCGGACAGAGCGCGAGGCCGAGTTCTACAACCTGCGCGACGGCGAGATGCTGCTCAACCTGGGGCCGCAACATCCGTCCACGCACGGTGTGCTGCGCATCGTGCTCAAGGTCGACGGCGAGCGTGTCACGGATCTTGACCCGGTGCTGGGCTACCTGCACCGCGGCGTCGAGAAGATCTGCGAGAACGGCGACTGGCACCACGCCATCAGCAACTGCGACCCGCTCGAGTACGTGGCCTCCATGTTCAGCGAGGCGATGCCGGTGCTGTCGGCCGAGAAACTGCTCGATCTGCAGGTCCCGCGCCGTGCCGAGTACATCCGCGTGCTGTGCTGGGAGCTGAACCGCATCGCCAGCCACGGCCTGTTCATCGGCTGGCTGGCGCTCGACCTGGGCGGCCTGACTCCGCTGCTGTACGGCTTCATCGAGCGCGACCGGATCGTGGAGATGCTCGCCAGCCTCACCGGCCAGCGCATGCTCTTCAACTACCTGCGCATCGGCGGCGTCAACCGCGACCTCAACCACGACTTCCTGTCGCGCCTGGGCGACTGGATGAGCAAGGCGGCTGTAGAGCTCGAGAACGAGACGCGCCTCCTCAACGAGAACGAGATCTTCGTGCGCCGCACGACGGGCATGGGCACCCTCGATCGGGACACGGCGCTGCGGCTGTGCGTCACGGGACCCAACCTGCGCGCCGCCGGCGTGCCGTACGACGTGCGCCGCGCCCACCCGTACAGCGTGTATCCGGAGCTCGACTTCGACATCCCGACGCGCGACGCCGGTGACTCATACGCGCGCTACCTGCTACGCGTCGACGAGATCCGCGAGAGCATCCGCATCATCGACCAGGTGCTGCACGAGATGCCCGACGGGCCGATCATGGCCAAGATCCCGCGCATGATCCGCATCCCGCCGGGCCGGGCGTTCATCTCTGTCGAGAGCCCGCGCGGCCAGTACTCCTGCTACGCCATGAGCGACGGCTCCGATCAGCCCTTCCGGCTGCGCATTCACGACCCGTCCTACTTCACGCTCCAGGCGGTCGGCCACCTGATGCCGGGCAACCTGATCGCCGATTCGATGGCCATCATGGCCAGCCTCGATCCGGTCATGGGCGGGGTCGATAAGTGAGCGTCATAAGCCGGCCGTGGAATCGGCTGTCCCTCGCCGGCAAGATCATCCTGCCGCTGTTCCTGCTGCTCGTCGTCCTGACGGTCCTGCTGCTCGCGGGCTGGCAGCTCGGCCTGATCCCGGCGGTGATCGAGCTGCTCGCGGAACTCGTGCGCAGCAACATCGACATTTTCCGCTTCATCGTGACCGCGACGGCGACGCTGCTCATCACGATCCCGGTGGCCTTCGTGATCATCTACATGGAGATGAAGGTCATCGCCTTCCTCGCCGGCCGCATCGGTCCCAACCGCGTCGGGCCGTGGGGCACGCTGTCATCGGTCTTCCACGGCTTCAAGGTACTTGCGAAGGAAGACTTCACGCCGACCGGTGCCGACGCGGCGGTCTTCACCGTCGCGCCGATCATCACCTACCTGTCGAGCGTGCTGACGCTGCTCGTCATCCCGTTCGCGCCGGGCCTGGTGGGCCTCGACATGAACATCGGTCTGCTGTACTTCTTCGCCGTGTCGGGCCTGACTGTCGTGGGCCTGCTGACCGCCGGCTGGTCGAGCTTCAACAAGTACTCGTTGCTCGGCGGACTGCGCGCCGCGGCCCAGATCGTGTCCTACGAGCTGCCGCTGCTGCTCGCCCCGGTGGGCATCATCATGCTCGCCGGCACGCTGTCGCTGAACCAGATCGTGATCCAGCAGTCGGGCTGGTTCTGGGATTGGTACGTCTTCCAGCAGCCGATCGCGTTCATCGTCTTTTTCATCGCCGCGGCCGCTGAGGGCAACCGCACCCCGTTCGACCTGACCGAGGCCGACAGCGAGATCGTGGCCGGCTTCGCGACCGAGTACAGCGGCATGCGCTTCGGCTTCTTCTTCTTCGCCGAGTACGTGAACGTGTTCATCCTCTCGGCGCTGACGGTCGTGCTCTTCTTCGGCGGCTGGAACGCGCCCATCGACCCGCGGCCAATCCTGGACTTCTTCCACATCGGCTCGCTCACGCCGGCGATCGATGTCTCGTCCATGGGCATCTGGCTGCTGTGGGTGCTGGGCATCGGCGTCCCGCTGCTGGTCCTCCTCGTCGCCTTGCCGCTGTGGATGCTCAAGAGCGGCTGGTCGTTCCTGAAGTCGCTCGTCGTCGCCTTCGTCCTCTTCAACGTCTTCGCCATCGCGGCGGTACTGGTATGGGCGTTCCTGTCGTTCGAGGTCGTGGTCGGACTCTTCTGGTTCATCGTCAAGACGTTCACTTTCGTGTTCATCTTCGTGTGGATGCGCGGCACGCTGCCGCGCGTGCGCATCGACCAGCTGATGGGCTTCGCCTGGAAATGGCTCGTCGAGATCGCGCTGCTCAACATATTCGTGACTGCGGGCGCGATCCTGCTCGTCCAGGAGCTCGCTCGGCAGTGACGCAACCGGCGGTGCAGACATGGGCCTGATGAGCAAGGTGCCCGGCTGGGGCATGGCCAAGGGCATGGTCTACACATTCAAGCGCTTCGTGCAGCCCAAGATCACGATCCAGTACCCGGAGCAGCGCCAGGACATCTCCCCCCATCACCGCGGCCGCCTGGTGCTGCTGTACGACGAAGCGGGCAACCTCAAGTGCGAGACCTGCTTCCAGTGCGCCATGGCGTGTCCCATCGAGATCATCGACATGGGCGGCGTCGACACCAAGAACCGGATGCACGTCCACTGGGGCCCGCCCGAACAGTACGCCGAGCGGCGCGAGGAATCTGCGCTGCGTCGCTCCGGCCGGCCCGTCGCCGACAGGGCGTTCGCGGCGTGGCTACCAATCGACCTGGGGCCGCTCGAGCGCATCCTGGCCGCCAACGATTACGACCCGCACCGACTCCTGGCGATGCTCGACCAGACGCAGAGCACCTACGGCTACCTGCCCGTCGCCGCGCTGCAGCACATCAGCCACTCGACCGGCGCCTGGTACAGCGAGATCTACGGTATCGCGACGTCTTATCCGCACCTCGTGTTCGAGCCGGGCCGCGTGGCGGAGATCGGGCTGTGCCGTTGCGCCGCGTGCAGCCTCGCGGGCGGTGGCAGGGTGCGCGACGCGCTCGTTGACGCGTTGGGCGTTGAAGTCGGCGGCGTCACCGCCGACGGGTCAGTGAGGTTCAGCGCCGCCGACTGTGGTGGCGACAACGGCGGCCAGCCGCTCGTGACCCTCGACGGCCAGCGCCAGCCGGGCATGACCGCGGACAAGGCGCGGGACCTCGCGCAGAAGCTTCGGGCTAAGAGCCGCGCGGCGGCGACGGCTTGAGCGGGGGGATACGAGAAGTATGAAGATGCTCGCCTCGCCCAAGGGCGTGCCCCAGATCCTGACCGGCCGCTTCGGCAAGTACGACGCGGACGGTCCGCTCAGCGGCGCTGAGGCCGCCGGGGCGTGGTCAGCCTGGAAGAAGGCGGCGACGTCGCTGAGCCCCGGTGCGGTCATCCGGACGGTGTCCGAGGCGGGCCTGCGCGGCCGCGGCGGCGCGGGCTACCCGGCTGCCGACAAGTGGCGCGCCGCCGCCGCCGTGGACGCAGATCGACGTTATGTCGTGGCCAATGGCTTCGAGGCCGACCCGGGCGCAATGGTCGATCGCACACTCATGGAGAACGACCCGCACGCGATCGTGGAAGGTGTCGCGTTCGCCGCATTCGCCACCGGCGCGAGCCACGCCTACATCGCGGTCCGCGCCAATCTGTCCACCGCGCTCAAGCGCCTGACTGCCGCCGTGCGGGCAGCGGAAGAGGCGGGCTACATCGGCAGCGACGCGCTCGGCGCCGGCATCGACATCCATGTCGAGGTCGTGGCCATCCAGGGCGGCATGGTCGTGGGCGAGGAGACGACTCTGCTGCACGCGATCGAAAACAAGCGCGCCCAGCCTGACCAGCGTCCGCCCTACCCGTCGGGCCGCGGCCTGTGGGATCGACCGACGGTCGTCAACAACGTGGCCACGCTCGCGTCCGTGCCGTGGATCTTCGCCAACGGCGCGCAGGCGTACGCCGCCGTGGGCGATCCCGATTACCCGGGCACGACGCTCGTCCAGTTCGCGGGCGCGCTCAAGACGCCGGGCATCGTCGAGGTGCCGCTAGGCATGAGCGTGCGCAAGCTGCTCGACATCGCCGCTCCCCAGGCGACGCTTAAGGCCGTGCTGGTCGGCGGCCCGGCGGGCGGTTTCCTGCCGCCGGCCGAGATGGACACGCTGTACACGCCGCAGGCATTGGTCGCCAAGGGCGCCATGTGCGGCTCGGGCACCGTGCTGGCAATCGGGCCCGAAACGTGCCTGGTCGAGATGGCGACGACCCTTGAGCGCTTCCTGTCCGACGAGGCGTGCGGCAAGACGATCCCGTGCCGCATTGGCCTGCGCCGCATGTACGAGATGGGCGCCCGCGCGACGACCGGCCTGGCCGCGCCGGATGACGCCAAGAACCTCGTGGATCTGGGCAATGACATTCGCGCCGCCGCGCTGTGCGGGCTGGAGTACTGCGCCCCGAACCCGTTCCTGACCGGGATGCGCTTCTTCGCCGATGAGTTCGAGGCGCATTTCAGCCGCGGCACCTGTCCTGCCGGTGTGTGCGAGTCTGTGCGCGTGGCCCAGACGGTGATGGCATGACCGACACGCTGCCCCGGCCGTACACGGAAGCCGCCGACGACGCGGTTGAGCGGCTGCTGGAGACGCAGTCGCCGCAGCGCCGCCTGTCTTCGCCGACCTTCACGGTCGAAGTCGACGGCAAGCAGTTCACCGGCCGCGCGGGCCAGACGATCCTGGAGATCTGCCGCGACAACGGCATCGACGTGCCCACGCTGTGCTACGAGCCCAAGCTGCCCGGCTTTGGCGCGTGCCGCATGTGCGTGGTCGACGTCGCGGGCGAGGAGAACCCGCCCATCTCGTGCTCGCGTGCCGCCGAGCCGGGGATGGTGATCCAGACCCAGACGCCGCGCCTGCGCGAGATCCGCAAGACCAACCTCGAGCTGATCTTCTCCGACCACAACGCCTACTGCCTGCCGCCGTGCCAGAACAAGTGCCCCAGTCACATCGACATCCCAGGCTTTCTCAAGGCCAACACTGAGGGCAACTTCGCCGAGTCGGCGCGCATCTTCAAGCGCACCATCCCCTTCCCCTCCGTGCTCGGGCGCGTCTGCCCGGCGCCGTGCGAGGAGCACTGCCGGCGCGATGAGGTCGAGGAAGCGATCGCGATTCGCGACAGCCACCGTTACGCCGGCGACCAGGTTCTCGCGGCGCAGGCCAAGGGCATTCCGGCGCCCGTGCCGTTCGAGATTCAGAAGAAGACCGGCAAGCGCGTCGCGGTCATCGGCTCCGGCCCGGCCGGCATGTCCGCCGCCTACTACCTGCTGATCGCCGGCCACGACGTGACCATCTACGAACGGGACCCGGCACCGGGCGGCATGCTGCGCTACGGCATCCCGCAGTACCGGCTGCCCAAGGTCGAGATCCTCGAGGCCGAGTACCAGTCGGTCACCGATCTCGGCGGGCAGATGGTATGCAACGCCGAGCTGGGCAAGGACTTCACCATCGACGATCTGCAGAACCAGGGCTTCGACGCGGTGTGCGTCGCCATCGGCTGCTACGAGACCAACAAGCTGGGCGTGCCGGGCGAGGAGGCCGACGGCGTGCTCGACGGC
>DATBRX010000162.1:0-7889 GCA_036560085.1 Candidatus Limnocylindrales bacterium | reverse complement strand
GGCCGTGCCCGGACGCAGGAGCGCGCGATCGTGGCGACACCGACGCGCGACAAACAGCTGCTGCGCGCCTTCCTGGAGCGCGACCGGCTGCGCGCCGGCTACGCGGTGGCAGATCTCGAGGAGCGCGAGTTCGCGAAGTCGCGCTGGGGAGTGGCGAGCGAGGGAGGCGAGCCGATCGCGGTCGTCCTCGAGTACGGCGGCCTGACGCCGCAGCCGCTGTTCGTCATGGGCGACCCAGATGGCATCGTCGCGATCCTGCGCGACGTGATCCGGCCGCGCCTCGCGTACCTCGCCGCGGACGAGAGTCACCTGGCGGCGGTGGCCGGCCTGTACCGCATCGACGCCGGGCCGCCGATGGTGCGCATGGCGGTCGATCGGCGAACGTTCGAGCCCGTGGCCGGTCAGGTCCAGCGCCTGGCACCGGCCGACATCGTCGATCTCAATCGGCTGTACGGCCTTGGTTTCGCCGGCTGGCTGCCCGCCGATTCCATCGCCAACGGCATCTATTACGGAGTGCGCATCGCCGGTCGGCTCGTGGCCGCGGCGGGCACGCACGTCATCAGTCCCGAAGGCCGGATCGCCGCCGTCGGCAACGTGATGACGCACATCGACTTCCGCGGTCGCGGCTACGCCAAGCAGACGACCAGCGCGGTCACCCAGGAGCTGCTGCGCACCTGTGACGACGTCGTGCTCAACGTGCGCGCGGACAACCCACCGGCGCTGGCCGCCTACCGCGCGCTGGGTTATCGCGACTACTGCCACTTCGAGGAGCGGCTCGTCCATCGTCGCGGAAGCGCCCCTTGGGATAGCATCGTGGCCTACCTAACGCGTGCGCTGCTGCGCCCAAGGAGTCCCTAGTGACCACAACCGACCTTCCGCGCGAGCAGACCGCCGCCGGCAACCTGCCCGAGCATGACGTCGCGGACCTGAGCCTCGCCCCGGCCGGTGTGACACGCATTGAATGGGCCGAGCGCGAGATGCCCGTGCTACGCCTCATCCGCGAGCGCTTCGAGCGCGAGCAGCCGCTCGCCGGCATGCGCATCGGCGCGTGCCTGCACGTCACCACAGAGACCGCCAACCTGATGCGCACCCTGAAGGCCGGCGGCGCGCAGCTCGCGCTCTGTGCCTCAAATCTGCTGTCCACGCAGGACGATGTCGCCGCGGCGCTCGTGGCCGAGTACGGGATCAGCGTCTTTGCCCGCCGCGGCGTCGACCGCGACGGCTTCTACCGCCATCTGAACGCAGTCGCCGACACGCACCCGCACCTGACGCAAGACGACGGCTGCGACCTGGTGTCCCTGTTGCACAAGGATCGCACCGACGCGCTCGCCGGCGTGTTGGCGGGAACCGAGGAGACGACGACGGGCATCATCCGCCTGCGCGCGATGGCCGCCGACGGGGCGCTCAAATACCCGGTCGTAGGCGTGAACGAGTCCAAGACGAAGCACATGTTCGACAACCGCTTCGGCACCGGCCAGTCGACGGTCGACGGCATCCTGCGCGCCACCAACATCCTGCTGGCCGGCCGCCATGTGGTGGTCGCCGGCTACGGCTGGGTGGGCAAGGGCATCGCGTCGCGGATGCGCGGCATGGGTGCCCAGGTGGCCATCGTGGAAGTCGATCCGATCGTCGCGATCGAGGCGTTCATGGAGGGCTACCAGGTCATGGCCGGTATCGACGCCGCGGCCTGGGGTGAGGTCTTCATCACCGCGACCGGCAACCTCCACGTTTTCCGGCGCGAGCACTTCGAGCGCATGCGCAACGGCGCGATCATGGCCAACAGCGGCCACTTCGACGCGGAGATCGACCTCGTTGCGCTCGACGAGCTGGCTGGCGGGCATGTCCGCCAGCTGCGGCGCGACGTCAAGGAGTACGACCTGGGCGACCGGCGCGTGTACGTCATCGCCGACGGCCGGCTGGTCAACCTCGCGGCCGCCGAGGGCCATCCGGCGGCGGTCATGGACATGAGCTTCGCCAACCAGGCGCTCGCCGCCGAGTACGGCGCAAAGCACCACAAGGAGCTCTCGCCCGCGGTGCACGTCATGCCTGACGAGATCGATCGCGAGGTCGCGCGCCTCAAGCTCGAGGCGCTCAACGTCCAGATCGACACCATGACGCCCGAGCAGGAGCGCTACGTGAAGTCCTGGCAGGAAGGGACTTAATTACCTTCGCTGGCCAGCGAACGAAAAGTCGCTAGTCGGGGATCGGCAGTTTCCAGTCGGTAGACGGTTCGGGTAGACCCATCTGGCGCGCGAGGTGGTGCGCGTCCTCGTTAACGCCGAACAGCGTCGCCGAGCCCTGGTTGTGCTGCCACAGCAGACCCAGGAAGTACAGTCCCGGCACCTCGGTAACGCCGCGCACTTGGCGTGGATAGCCGTTGTCCTCGAAGAGCGGCAGATCGATCCAGCGGCTGAAGTCCATCCGGAAGCCGGTCGTCCAGAGGACGCTGTTGACGCCCTCCTTCTCCAGGTCGAGCTGTTCGACGGTTGGCGGCTCGTAGGCGAAGGCTCGACGATCGTCTGGCGGCGGATCGAAGTTGGATGCGGCGATGAACGCCTCACACAGATCGCGGAAGTTCAGGTCGAAGAAGCCGTCGGCCCAGGCTAGGTTCTTGGCCAGATCGGGCGCGAGACGCAGCCGTTCACCGGTCACGCCCTCGATGCGGCCGATGAGGGTCATTCCTTCGGCCGCGAACTGGCGCAGGTTGGTGTCGTGGCCGCCGCCATGACCGGAAAGATGGGGGTTACCCGAAAAGCGCAGGCGCGGGTCCGGCAACGTTTCGACTGACGGCAGCGACACACCCACCTCGTCGCCGTGCACGGCCATGCGCGCCAGCCAGCCCAGTGTGTCGAAGCCGCGGTAACGCCGCGGAACTCTGCCGGCGCTGCCGACTGACAGAACCACGTGGCGGCCGGCCTCGTGCAGCTCTTCGGCGAGCTGCACGCCCGACTGCCCGGTCCCGACCACCAGCACAGCACCCGCCGGAAGCGCACCTTCCTCGCGATATGCCGAGGAATGCAGTTGGACCAGGCGGCGCGGCAGCTCCGCGGCCTGCACGGGGAGGCGCGGCTCGTGGAAGCTGCCTGTGGCGACGATTACGTTCTGGGCGTGGACCGGCCCCTGGGTCGTCTGGAGGTCGAACCCTCCGCCTGTCGGTGCCGCCAGGCGAGTGACCTCGACGCCCGTGATGACCGGGGCGTTGATGTGCCGCGCGTAGCTGGCGACGCGCACCGCGATCTCGTCGCGCGGCATGAAGCCGTGCTGGTCATCACCTTGATAGCGATAGCCCGGGAACGAGGATGTCCAGTTGGGCGACACCAGCCGAAACGCGTCCCAGCGGTCCTGCCAGCCGCCACCGAGCGTCGTGCGGCGCTCGATCAGGACGTGTTCGCGGCCCGCCTGCTGGAGCCACCAGCTCATCGTCAGGCCAGCCTGGCCCGCACCCACGATCACGGTTTCGGTCTTGCGCGGCAGCTGCACGGTCATAGCGGGGCAGGGTACCTCTGGGCTGGAGGCCATGTCGGCTGATCGGTTACCCTGACTTTCATGACCTCAATCGTGGATGACGAGAGCTACCTGTTCACGTCCGAATCAGTGACCGAGGGTCACCCGGACAAGATGTGCGACCAGATCAGTGACGCGATCCTGGACGCAATCCTGAAGGACGACCCCGTTGCGCGCGTCGCGTGCGAGACCGCGACGACCACCGGCACCGTCGTCGTGCTCGGCGAGATCACGACGGACACCTACGTCGACTTCCAGGCGGTCATCCGCGACACCGTGCGCAACATCGGCTACACCGACGCCGCGTACGGCTTCGACTACCGCACCTGTGGCACGCTGGTCTCGATCCACGAGCAGTCGCCGGACATCAAGCGCGGCGTCGACGACGCGCTCGAGACGCGCGGCAAGACCGACATCCACGACCAGGGTGCGGGCGACCAGGGAATGATGTTCGGCTTCGCCTGCCGCGAGACACCGGAGCTGATGCCGCTGCCCATCACGCTCGCCCACCGAATCGCCCGTCGCCTGTCGGAGGTGCGGAAGGAAGGCCTCGTCGACTATCTACGGCCTGACGGCAAGTCGCAGGTGACCGTCGAGTACAACAAGGGCGTGCCCGTTGCCGTGCGTACCGTGGTTGTCGCGGCGCAGCATGATGACGACGTCGCCAACGACCGGCTGCGCGACGACATCATCGAGATGGTCGTGAAGCAAGTCATCCCCGAAGAGCTGCGCGAGACGATGCCCAAGGTGCACGTCAACCCAACCGGGCGGTTCGTCATCGGCGGCCCCATGGGCGACGCCGGCCTGACCGGGCGCAAGATCATCGTCGACTCATATGGCGGCATGGCCCGCCACGGTGGTGGCGCGTTCTCCGGCAAGGATCCGTCGAAGGTCGACCGCAGCGGCGCCTATGCCGCCCGCTGGGTGGCCAAGAACATCGTGGCCGCCGGCCTGGCTGACCGCTTCGAGCTCGAGATCAGCTACGCCATCGGAGTGGCCAAGCCCATCTCCATCTCGATCGAGACGTTCGGTACCGGCAAGATCGACGACGTGCGCATCCTGGGCCTGATCGACAAGCACTTCGACCTGCGTCCGGGCGCGATCATCGAGAGCCTCGATCTACGCCGGCCCATCTACAAGCAGACCGCGGCGTACGGCCACTTCGGGCGGCCCGAGCTGGACCTGCCCTGGGAGCGAACCGACCGCGCCGAGGCGCTGGCGTCAGAAGCCGGTATCCGCATGCCGGAACCGGTCGGAGCCACGGCCAGCTAACGGAGCGACTTCAGCGCCGTCGTCCCACCTATCTGGTCCATCTCACACGAGCCGGTACCTGAGATCAGGGATTCGCGCCGAGGAGCTCCTCGGCCGCGCTCAAAACCGGGTCGCCGCCGTTGGCCTTTTCGAGGATCGTCTCGTACGTGACCGGCACGCGGACCGTGGGCGCGACGCCCGTGCCTTCGATGTGCACGTCACCGTTGGCGTCGACGGCACGGCCGATGGTGAACTGGACGCTGATGCCCTCGGGCATGATGAACTGCTCGACGCTGCCGCCCGCGCCCTCGGACGGGTACTGGCCCACGATCTCGGCGCGATCTTCGAGCGTCATGTTGTACGAGAAGAACTCGCACGCGCTGGCGCATGCTGGGCCTACCAGCACCGCGACCTGGCCCGCGTACTGCAACTCCGCCGGCGGCGGGATCATCTCGTCCACGTCCGTCGGATCGATGTAGAAAGAGTCGCTCGTCGGGTCATAGCGGCCGATGTTGCCAACGGGGACGCGATGGTCGAAGAAGTAGGCCGCCATCTGATCGGCCAGCCAGCCTGAACCGCCGCCGTTGAAGCGCATGTCGAGGATGACCGCGTCGATGCCCTCGTCCTTGAGCGTGGAGATGGCCTCCTCCCACAGCTGAACGGTCTGCACCTGGTCGTCGAAGAAACTCGTGATCTGGATGTAGCCGATGCCCGACGGCAGAATTCGGAATTCGACCGGCTGCAGGAAGTCAGGCTGGCCGAAATACGACGAGGAGTGGGCGAAGGAATCGCGCTCGGCGACCACGTCGAGGCTGGTTGTCGTCGCCGCCCCGCCGCGGTTCTTGTAGGTGATCTCGACGGTGCCCTTGTCGAGCTTGAAGCGCAGCGCGTAGCGCAGCTGCTGGAGGCGCTCGATCTCAGGGTTGCTGAAGGGCGACGACCAGGGCAGCGCGGCCTCGACCCTGGCGGCCGTGTCCTGGCCGTCGATTGACGTGATCTCTGCGCCAAACTCGATTCCGGCGTTGTCAGCCGGACCGCCCGGTGTCAGGTAGTCGACGAGGAATGTGCCGTCGTCGGTCTCCATCATCGAGAAGCCAAGGCCGCCGTCTGTGTCAGTGATGAAGTCCGCGTCGAGAAGTGACTGGTCGAAACCGACGTGTGTGTCCGGGATGGACCAGAGGAAGTCGCGCAACGCGAGCGCGTAGTCGTGCGCGCTGGAGTTCGCCTCCGCCGCCTCGAAAGCGGGCCGGAACTCCGCCGCGGTGGCCGTCCAGTCGATGCCCTTGAGCTCGGTCCAGGCGTACTCGTGGCTGAACTTGTCGACCATCGAGTCGAAGGCTTCCGTGTATGACTGGTCAGAGAAGTCGTCCAGCGCGGACGACGCGGGCTCGTAGAGGTCCATGACAGGGTTCGCATCACGGGAGACGGCGAAGGGGCTCTGGTCCATGTCAACGACCGACCAGCCCTGCGGCAGCGGCATGAGCGGGTCGTCGTCGGTGAAGAGCTTGTTATCGGAGCCAAAGCCGCTCGGGAACTGCTCGGTCGCGTCGGGCGCGTACACCAGGTACTGGCCGCCGAAGACCTCGAGGTAGGAGTCCGCGGCGTCGCTCACCCGTGTTGATGCGTAGGCCGTTGACCAGCCGCCGCCACCCTGGTCGCGCAGCTCCAGGTACTCGTCGCCCCAGATGTTTGTCCAGTAGGCGACGGCGAAGACCTGCACCCCCTGGTCCTGCTGCCCATCGTGGTCGACGTCGTGGACGCTGCCGTTGGGTTGGGCGGGAAGGGTGAGCGTGTAAGTGAACGGCGATGTGAAGAAGTTGGACGTGATCGCGCCGATGACCTGCGACGGCTCGGAGATCGCGAAGTTGCGATCACGGGTCACGAAGCCGCCCTGGTCTTCGAGGATGATCAGCGGCTGGGAAACGCCCGCCGTGAAGAAGGCATTGGAGTAGCTGACGCTGCCCGTCACGACCTGCGGCCCAGTGCCCGATGCTCCGGGTGTTGGACCGGCAGTGGTTGTGGGCCCCGCCGTGGTCGTCGGCACGGCGCTCGTGGTCGGAGTCGGGTTCGCGCTGCCGCTGGGGGCGGGAGTCGGACTGGGCGTGGGGTTGGTGCACGCGGCAGCGAGGATGAACGCAACGAGGACGGGTGGGGGAATTCGTCTCAACACGCGCCGTATGGTGGCACACGGACGGCAGCGCGTCGCCGGCCCATAGAATTCGCGCCACATGTACGCAGTGATCCTCGCCGGTGGGGGCGGGACGCGCCTGTGGCCGCTCAGCGACCCGCGCCACCCCAAGCCCTTCCTGCCGCTGCTCCCGGATGGCGCGAGCCTCCTCCAGCGCACCGTCACGCGCTTGATGTCCGGTGACGAGCTCAACCTGACGTTGGACGACATCCACGTGGTCACAGACCGGCGTTACGCCTCTCTGGTGAGCGACCAGACCGACGTGGGCGTGATCGCCGAGCCCGTTGGGCGGAACACGGCCGCCGCTGTCGCGCTGGCCGCGACGTCGATCGAGCGCGACCCCGACGAGTTGATGGTCGTTCTGCCTGCGGACCACCTGGTCCAGCGCGATGACGTGTTCCGGGCCGTTCTGGCTGATGCCCAACGCGAGCTGGCCCAGGGGGCGTTCGGGATCGAGTCACCGATTGTCACCCTGGGAGCCACGCCAACCGGGCCCTCGACCCACTACGGCTACCTGGTGCCCGATCCGGCGCGCCAGCAGTTGAACAGGCTCCACGCCTACGCCCTCAGCCGCTTTGTCGAGAAGCCGGACGCCGCCAAGGCGGCCGAGCTGTTGAGCATCCCGGATGTGTGCTGGAACGCCGGCATCTTCATGGCCCGCCGCAGGGCGTGGCTCGCTGCCCTGGAGAAGCACACTCGTCTCGTTGGGCCGCTGGCGAATACGCGCGACTCGGAATCGCGCCTGGAGGCTGCATACGCGGAGATCGAGCCGATCTCCATCGATTACGCGGTCATGGAGCCCGCAGCCGCGGAGGGCCAGGTGGTGATGGGCGCAATGGATGTCGGCTGGTCCGATGTCGGCACGTGGACGGCGCTGCTGGACGCACTCGTAGGTGGATACACCGCGCCCGCGCGTGTCGTGCCAGCCGGTGATGCCGCGCACCTG
>DATBRX010000161.1:0-2158 GCA_036560085.1 Candidatus Limnocylindrales bacterium | reverse complement strand
GGGCATCGGCATGGTGGCACTTGCCCTGGCCGTGCTCGCCGGCGCGTTTGTGCTGGTCAACCGCCCGCCCGGGCCGACACCCACGCGCCAGGTCGGACCTACCGCCAGTCCGCCACCAGGTTCGCCCAGCGCGCTGCCATCAACGCAGCCAACGTCGGACCTGCCGACTCCGCTGCCAACCCCCATTGCGACGCCCTTCGTGCCCATCGTCCAGGTCGGCCCCGGCTTCGTGACCTTCGGCACAGAGTTCGATGCAGGTGGCAACATCGCCGATCCGCGAGCGCTGTTTGTGCCCAGCGATCGGATCTCCTGGAGCGGCTACCTGAGCGAACCGACCGACTCTGCCGACCTGACAGTGCGCCTGTACAAGCTCGATGACTTGGTCCCGGGCGGTTTGCGTCTCCTGAGCGAGGGCGAAGCGAGGACCAGGGTCGGGGATCGCCTGCACTACACGCGCTCCGACTTCAACCCGAACCGTGCGCTGGAGGGGCCGGGCGTCTATCTCGTGCGCTACCTGAGGACGGACATCGTCCTGGCCGAGGGCTACTTCGAAATGGGCGGATAGCCGGAGATCGAACCGGCGCCCGTTATCCTGACCGACGGTCATGCGCTCCGTCGTCACCGGCCTGATCCTGGTCGCGCTCGTCGCGAGCGTGGCGGCGTGTGATGCGCCGGCGCGCACCCCGCGCCCCAGCCCGTCACTGATCATCCTCGACTTCTCGCCTCGCCCAAGTGGCTCGGCCACCGCGTCGCTATCACCTGGCGCGTCGCAAGGTGGCTGGCCGCTCGGCTGGGACGTCAGCTTCTGCGCGATGTTCGTGCAGGCGGTGGATGCCCAGCAGCTGCTGGTTGACGTCGAACGGGCGCTTGACGAAGGCGCCAACCGCGATGCGCGGCTCCTCGCCGACGAGCTGATCCAGAGCGCGGGCGGTGCCGTGGATGCGATTGCCACGCTGCCCGAGTGGGCCGACGCCACGGCCACCGTCGTCGCCATCGCCGGCCTGATGGACCTGGGCGAGCGCGCGGGAACCGAGTACCACGCCTGGTTTGCCAAAGACAAGCAGGCGGCATTGCGCCGCGCGCGCGATCTGCGCCTTGAGAACGGGATCCAGGTTCCTGCCGCCAACGACGGCCTCGCCGACCTGGCCAATGCCGGTCTCACCTGCCAGGACGTGCCGCTCGTTCTCGAAGCGCCCGGGTAGTCGGAGCAGGAGTGGACCCCGATACCTTCGCGGGGCGCCTCGCGGAGCTGCGCGTCGTGCCGGTCGTCACCATCGACGACGCGGCCGACGCTGCCGCGCTGGCCGGAGCGCTGGCCGACGGCGGCCTGCCGATCGTGGAGATCACCTTTCGAACCGCGGCCGCCGCCGAGGCAATTGCCGCCATACGGGCGGCCAGGCCCGATGTCCTGGTCGGCGCCGGTACCGTGCTCGATGCGGCGACGGTCGATCGCGCCCTCGAGGCGGGTGCGCATTTCATCGTCGCGCCAGGCTTCAGTCCCGCGACCGTGGCGTACGCCCAGGCACACGGCACACCGGTGGTTCCAGGGGTGGTGACGCCCAGCGAGATCGAGGCGGCCATGTCGCTCGGGTTGCGCGTGCTGAAGTTCTTCCCGGCAGAAGCGTCCGGCGGCCCGGCCTACCTATCGGCCCTCCGGGCGACCTACCCGATGGTCCGCTTCGTGCCCACCGGCGGTATCAACGTGGGCAGTCTCGCCTCGTACCTGGCGCTGCCCAATGTCATTGCCGCGGGCGGGACGTGGATCGCGACGGCCGATGCGATCCGCGATCAGCGCTGGGACGAGATCAGCCGCCTCGCCGCCGAAGCGGTCGCAATGTCGTCGACGACACGCGAGAGCTAATCAGCTGGGCAGATGGCCGATCTAGGTATCTAGCGTCCAGACTTGGGTTCGGCAGACGCGCCGTAGCGCTCGGCGACGATCTCGGCGAGGATCGCGAGCGCTGTCTCGGCCGGGGCGCGACCGCCCAGGTCGAGCCCAATCGGGCCGTGGAGCCGGGCCACGTCCGCGTCACGGACGCCCATGGCGCGCAGCCGCTCGCGCCGGTCCGCCTGGGTCGTGCGCGAGCCCAGCGCGCCCACGTAGCGGCAGCCGCGCCGGAACGCCTCGACCAGCGCCGGATCGTCGAGCTTGGGATCG
>DATBRX010000160.1:0-4866 GCA_036560085.1 Candidatus Limnocylindrales bacterium | reverse complement strand
GAGCGCCCGCCAAGGTGCTCTTCCGCGATCTGATCGAGGCGCTGGCTGCCCAGGTCGCCGGCCACGACCAGCGTCGCCGTGGCGGGATTGAGCAGCGCCGCGTGGCGCGCCTGGACGTCGGCGCGGGTGAGCCCGCGGACGGTGCCCTGGACGCCGGCGAGCGGCCGCCGGTAGGGCGAGGCGGGGCCGAAGATCGTCTCCGGGAAGACGCGCTCGGCGCGGCGCCGCGGATCGGACCACGCCTGGAGCAGGTCGTTCATGCGCTCCTCGCGCAGCCGCTCGACCTCTTGCTCGGGGAATGCCGGCTCGAAGACCATCTCCGCGAGCAGCGCCAGCGCCGCACCGAAGTGCGAGCGCGGCACTTCCATGCCCGCGGTCAGCGCCTCCCACGTCGCTTCGGCGTGGATTTCCGCGCCCAGCCGCTCGCTCTGCTCGATGAACTCGTCGGCATCGAGGCGCTGCGTCCCTTCCGGCATCGCGCGGCTGGTCAGCACGGTCACGCCACCCTGCTCTGGCGGCTCCGTCCAGCCGCCGCCCGGTATCAGCAGGTTCGCGGCGATCAGGGCGCGGCCCGCGACGTGGGCATGGAGCACGGTCAGGCCGTTGGCCAGCCGGAAGCGTTCGAAGCGTGGGAAGTGGTAGTCGCGCGGCGCACCGGCGGTGGGTCGGACATCGAGCGCCGAGAGGTCGGCCACAGCCGCGCTCGTCGGCGCCTGGGGCAGCCCATCGTCGGTGAGGGTGGTATCCCCTGCGTCGGCTTCCTCCGGTGAATCGGTGATGAAGCCCTTCTCGGCCGGATCCTCCAGCGTCACGCGGCCGCCCCTTCCTCATCGTCCGTGCCCGCCTCGTTGGGCACGTAGCTCAGAACGACGCGGTTGTCTGCCCGGAAGACCTTCGCCGCAACCGCCTGGATCTGCTCTGCGGTCACCGCGAGGTAGCGCCCGAGCTGCTCGTTGATGAGCTCGGGGCGGTTGAACAGGGCCGCGAACATCGACAGCCGATCGGCGACCTCCTCGACGCGGCTGAGCGCGCCCAGCTCGGCGGCCTCGATCAATGCCCGCGAACGGGCGAGCTCGTCGTCGGTCACAGGCTCGTCGACAAGGCGCTGCAGCTCCGCCAGGAAGGCGTCCTCGCATGCCTCCTCGTCGCTGTCCGGGCGAACCGTGACCCAGCCGCCGAAGAACGACGCGCCATCGACAAGCGGCAGCCCGAAGACCGTCACGTCCTGGGCGATCTTCTTCTCGCGCACCAGCGAGCGGTACATGCGCGAGCCGCGGCCGCCGGCAAGGATCTGGCTCGCGACCTCCAGCGCGTCGAACTCGGCGCTGCCGTACGGCGGGCAGCGAAAGCCGAAGTGGATGCGCGTCAGCGGCACCGCGTCCGGCACCACCTCGCGCTGCTCGACGCCGATGACCGGCGCGATCTTGTCCTGCGGCGGCTGGACGATCGCCGGATTCGCGGGGATGGGCCCGAAGTAGCGCGCGGCAGCGGCATGCGCCGCTTCCTCATCGACGTCGCCCACGATCGACAGCACGCAGTTGTTGGGCGCGTACCAGGTCTTGAAGAAGTCCACGACATCCTCGACCGTGGCCGCGTCGAGGTCCTCCATCGAGCCGATCGGCGTGTGGTGGTACGGATGCTCAGGCGGGAAGACGGCGGCCATGAGCTTCTCGTAGAACGAGCCGTAAGGCCGGTTGTCGTACGTCTGGCGCTTCTCGTTCTTGACCACCTCGCGCTGGTTGTCGAGGTTCTCCTGGTCGAGCGCGTCAAGGAGCGTCGCCATGCGGTCGGCCTCCAGCCACAGGGCGAGGTCGAGCTGGTGCGAGGGCAGCGTCTCGAAGTAGTTGGTGCGGTCGAAATAGGTCGTGGCGTTGTTCACGCCGCCGGCGGATTGGATGATTGAGAAGTGCTCGGCCTTGGTGACGTGGCGCGAGCCCTGGAACATGAAGTGCTCGTACAGGTGCGCAAAGCCGGTCCGGCCCTCTGTCTCATGGCGCGACCCAACGACATACCAGAGGTTGACCGCGACGACGGGCGCCAGGTGGTCCGGCGCCACGATCACGCGCAGGCCGTTGGGCAGTGTCCGCTGGCTGAATTGGATGGTCGGTAGGTCGGGCACGGCGCGGATTGTCGCACCGCGACCCTTGACCGGGGCGCGATCATCGTCGCGAGGTGGCGGCCACGACCCCGGCAACGGACGTGACGGAGGGGGCGGCCAAGCCTGCGCGCCTGCCGCTGGCGCACCTGCTCAACCTGTCGGTCTACTGGGCCGGTCTCAACACCGTCTGGGCGGGGCTCGGCTTCGTCGTGTTCCCCACCCGTCTCACCGAGACCTACGGGCCGGCCTACGCACCGTCCTACGTCCTGCTGTTCGAGACGATCCCTGTGCTCTTCGCGGTGCTCGTCCAGCCAACCGTCGCCACGATCTCCGACTACACCATCAGCCGCTGGGGCCGGCGCAAGCCATACATCTTCATCGGCGCGATCCTCGACGTGCTGTTCCTGTGGGGCTTCGCGGCATCGAACGAACTCGTGGTGATGTTCGCCTTCATCATGCTGCTGCAGTTCAGCGCCAACTTCGCCCAGGGGCCGTTCCAGGGCTACGTGCCGGATCTGGTGCCCAAGGAGCAGGTGGGGCTCGCGAGCGGGCTGATGGGCGTGATGATCGTCATCGGCCAGGTGACCGGCGCGGGCATTGGCGCGCTGGGCCTCATCGCCCTGAAAGCCAGCCCGTTCGAGCAGGGCACGGCGGCCGCGGGCGCTTTCGCCCAGGAAGCGTTCTTCCTGCCGACGATCGGCCTCGCGGTGGTCGAGGTCGTGACGATGATCCCCTTGGTCCTGTTCATCCGCGAAGGACGCTCCGCCCCCTCGCGCCAGGGCCGCTCGTGGACACAGATCGCGCTGAGCGCCTGGGGCACGGACATCCTGAAGGAGCGCAACTACGTCTGGCTGTTGGTGTCGCGCCTGTTCTTCCTGATGGCGCCCACGCTGCCGCTGTCGCTGGGCGTCTTCTACCTGCGCCAGTCGCTCGGCTCATCCGACGAGCTCGCCGGGATCCAGATCTTCATCATTGCCGGGGTCGTCGGCGTGACCACGGGTCTCGCGACACTGCCCGCCGCGCGGCTGTCGGACACGTACGGCCGCAAGACCATGATCTACGCCGGCATCGCCATCGGCATCCTGGGCAACATCGGTGTCGCGCTGGCGCCCGGCTTCGAGATCGCGCTGGGCGCGCTGATACTCGTGGGCATCTCGTCGGGCTCGTTCCTGGCGGTCGATTGGGCGCTCATGACCGACATCATCCCCAAGTCAACGACCGGTCGCTACATGGGCATCTCGGCCGTGGCGACCGGCCTCGCCGGACCGCTGGGTCGCTTCATCGCCAATCCGCTGCTGACGCTGCTGATCATCGTCGGCCTGACGGCTGGAATGGATCCCGCGGTCGATGCCCCACAGAGCGCGTTCTACGCGACCGGGCCGCGGCTGGTGATCCTGCTCGGCGTCGTGTTCTTCGTCATCTCGGCGTGGGCACTGCGCCACGTGGACGAGCGCCGCCGCGAGGACTGAGGCCGCCGACCCACCGCCTAAACTCCGCCAATCGAACCGACGACCCTAGACCCCTTTGCGCCCGTAACGCCCCAGACGTCCGATTCACCCGTACTCGGGCGACCCACGAAAAGCCTCCCGACCGGACAGCTGCTGACGCTATCCATCTACTGGCTCGGCATCACCGCCATGTGGAACGGCCTTGGCTCGATCGTGCTGCCCAAGCGCGCCGAGGCGCTGTTCGGCCCGGCGTGGGCCGGGCTGGGGCTCGATCTGATCACGGTGCTCGGCGTTATTGCGGCGCTGCTCGTCCAGCCGACGGTCGGTGCAATCTCCGACTTCACCGCCTCACGCTGGGGCCGGCGCAAGCCGTACATCGTCGTCGGCAGCGCGCTCAGCGTCGCCTTCCTGTGGGCGGTCGCGGCGGCCGATTCGCCATTCGCGATCATCGTCGCCCTGGTGTTGCTCCAGATTGCGTCGAACATCGCGCAGGGCCCGTTCCAGGGTTACGTGCCCGACCTCGTGCCATCGAAGCAGGTCGGCCTGGCGAGCGGCCTGATGGGGGTAATGACGATCGTCGGCGGCGTGGCCGGCGTGGCGATCTGCCTCGTTGGCTATCAGCAGCTGCAGACCGGCATGGCCGACGCGCAGGTCCGCGCGCTGCTGTTCTGGCCGACGATCGCTCTGGGCGTCATCCAGCTGGCGACGATGGTGGTCATGGCGCTGACCGTGGATGAGGGCCGCGGCGCCGTGCCGCGTGAGGGCCGCTCGTGGCTGCAACTCGCCCGATCGGCATGGGACACCGACATCCTGCGCGAGCGCTCGTTCGTCTGGCTGCTGGTGTCGCGGCTGTGCTTCCTCGCGACGATCGGCGTCATCAGCGCCTTCGCGGTGTTCCTGCTCGAGCGCACCTTCGACCTGCCACCGAGCGAGGCGCAGAGCTACCTGCTGGTCATCGGAGTGATCATCGCCGGCTCGACGATCGTGGTCGCCATCCCGGCCGCGCGCCTGTCCGACCGACTCGGCCGCAAGCGCGTGATCAACATCGCGTTCGTGCTGGGCGCGATCGGGGTGGCTGGCGTGGCTGCGGCGCCGACGGTCCCGCTGGCGATGGTCGCATTGGTCCCACTCGGCTTCTCGGGCGGCGCGTTCCTCGTGGTCGATTGGGCGCTGATGACTGACATCATCCCCAAGGCCCGCACCGGCCGATACATGGGCATCTCCAACGTCGCCACGGCCTCTGCCGGCCCGATCGGGCTTGCCCTGGGCGGCGTGATCCTATTGCTCGTGACCATCGCCGGAAAGTCGGCGCCCGCCGCG
>DATBRX010000159.1:0-2712 GCA_036560085.1 Candidatus Limnocylindrales bacterium | reverse complement strand
GTGACCAGCAGGTCGTAGCTGCCGTCGAGGGATTGGGCGACGGCGCATGGTGGAGGCATCACGTCGAGCTTCCCAATGTCCACATTGACACTGACGACGCGGTGCTCACCGTGATCACCGAGCCGGTCCGATTCTCCATCGCTTTCATTCAGATTCCTAATCCCGTGGGTGTCGACTCGGCCGAGTGGCTGGCCAACCTGACGGAGCTGGCGAACGACGTGCTTGTCGCGTTAGGCCGCTGACGTCACGACTGCAGCGCGGTCTGCCGCGGTGGGCGTCGCGGGATCCGCGAGGCGGGCCAGGTCCGTGGGTTGCATGGCACGCCACTCGGCTGTGGCGGTGATCGCCTCATATGCCCGGCCCAGCCGGAAGAGCCGATCCTCGTCCCATGGCCGGCCGATCAGCTGCAGTCCAACTGGCAATCCATCCGACAGCCCGCACGGCACCGACAATCCGCACACGCCGGCCATGTTGGCGGGCAGCGTGCAGGCATCGGACAGGTACATCGCGACCGGGTCCTGGAGGCGCGTGCCGAACTTGAAGGCGACCGTCGGGCTGGTCGGGGCGACGAGCGCGTCGACCTTCTCGAACGCGGCATCGAAGTCGGCCTTGATAAGCGTGCGCACTTTCTGCGCCTTGAGGTAGTACGCGTCGTAGTAGCCGGCCGAGAGCGCGTACGTGCCGAGCATGATCCGGCGCTTGACCTCCGCGCCGAACCCCGTGCCGCGCGTTTCGAGGTAATCCGCGATGTAGTCGCCGCCCGCCAGGCGCACCGAGCGGCCATAGCGCACGCCGTCGTAGCGCGCCAGGTTCGCCGACGCCTCGGCGGGCGCGACGATGTAGTACGTGGCGAGGCCGTAGTCGGTGTGCGGCAGGTCGATGTCGACCACTTCCGCGCCCGCTGCCTCCAGCGCCGCGACCGCCTCGCGGATGCGCGCCTCCACACCGGGCTCCATGCCCTTGACGAAATACTGCTTTGGCAGCCCCAGGCGGACGCCGCGCAGGCTCGCGGCGGCCTCATCGTCGCTCTCCGGCAGATGCGCGGCGTAGTCGGGCACCGGCACCGGCGCGGACGTGGAATCACGCTCGTCGCGGCCCGCGATGACGCTCATCAGCATGGCCGCGTCACGCACGTCGCGGCCGAAGGGCCCGACCTGGTCGAGCGACGAGGCAAAGGCGACGATGCCGTAGCGCGATACGCGGCCGTAGGTCGGCTTCAACCCGACTATGCCTGTCAGCGCCGCTGGCTGGCGGATGGAGCCGCCGGTGTCGGTGCCAATGGACAGCGGCACGTGATACGCGGCCACCGCCGCCGCGGAGCCGCCGCTCGAACCGCCCGGCACACGATCGAGGTCCCACGGATTGGCCGTTGGGCCCCACGCGCTGAACTCGGTCGATGAGCCCATCGCGAACTCGTCCATGTTGGTCTTGCCGGGCAACACGGCGCCGGCGGCCCTCAGGTTCTCTGCGATGTGCGCGTCGTACGGGCTGATGTAGCCGTCCAGGATCCGACTGCCCGCGGTTGCCCTGTCGCCCCGGGTGAGCACCAGGTCCTTCAGCCCGACTGGCACGCCCAGCAGGGCGGGCAGCGCTGCGAGCGCGTCTGCACCTGCTTCGCGGGCGCGCGCCAGGCGATCGTCGGCGGCGTCGGCCTGGCCGAGCGCGGCGGCGCGGTCCCACCACACCCAGGCGTGGAGCGGCCCGTCGGTCGCCGCGATGCGATCGAGGTGCGCTGCCGCCAGGTCGTGCGCGCTGAAATCGCCGCGGCGCAAGCCGGCGGCCATCTCGTGGGCGCGCAGGCGGGTCAGATCGGAGGTCATCTCGGGTGAATCGGCCGGTTGGTCAGTTGCCGTGCTCGCCCAGGATGGGCGGCACGAGGAAGTACTGGCCGGAACGCTCCGGGGCAAGCGCCAGCACCTCGTCCGCGTCAAGGCTGGGCGCCACCACGTCGTCGCGCAGGATGTTCTCCAGCTCGATCGTCTGGGCGGTCGGCGCGATGTGCTCGGTGTCGAGCTCGGCCAATACCGCGTACTGGTCGAGGATGTGGTTGAGCTGGCCCTCGAGCCGCGCCAGCTCATCCTCGGTCAGCCCGAGGCGGGCGAGGTGCGCGACGTGCTCGACGTCCTTGCGTGACAGGGTCGCCATCGCGCCGAATGGTAGCGGCGGCAGGCTCCCAACCGGTTCAGGCGACCTGCAGCGTAGCGCCGACGACGGCCGCGGCCAGAGCCGCAATGCCCGCGACGGCAATGAGGCGCAACCCTTCGGTGAGCCATGTCCCGCCGGCGACGTGGCCGGTGACTGAGCCGAGGGCGAAGAGGCCGACGAGCGACAGGCCCATCGAGACGACGATCGCCGTGCCCACGGGCAGCAGCGCGAACGGCGCAAGCGGCACGAGGCCGGCGACGAGCGCCGCGCCAAAGGTGACCAGGCCGGAAAGGACAGGCGACAGATCGGACGGGTCGGCCTTGTCCGTCGTGCGGCCGGCCGCCGCTGCCATCTGCTGTTCCGCACGCGTCGCGTTGTAGAGCACGCCGCCCATCGAGACCGACTCGGCGATGCCGGCTGACAGCCCGGCCAGCGCGACGAAGTCGGCCCTTCCGGAGCCGATGGTCACGCCAAGAACCACCGCGAGCACGTTGGTCAGGTTGTCCTGGGCGCCCATGAGGATCTCGCGCACCGTTGCGCGCTGGAGGACCTGGGTCGAGGCAATCG
>DATBRX010000158.1:0-1865 GCA_036560085.1 Candidatus Limnocylindrales bacterium | reverse complement strand
GAGGAATGCCTGGTTCATGAGCAGCGTCTTGAGCCGACCGCGGCGGCCGCGCAGCATGCGCCGGAACTCCGCGAGCGTCAGCTCCTCGCCCAGCGGCTCAGGACCCAGCGTGCCCAGCACCCGCTGGGCGTCGGCCGGGCTATAGACCGCGAGTCGCCCGAACTTGCGCGTGTCGCGCAGGCGCAGCTCGCGACCATCGTCGAGCGAGAAGATGGCGTGGACATGCCTGTCGCGCGGCGCCTTGGGCGACACGACGTCGAGCTGCCCGGTCATCTTGACCTGGATCGCCAGCACCGCCGGTCCGCCGCGCGCCTTCGTTGGACCCAGCGCGAAGACGAGCCACTTGGCGCGCCGCTCGACGGACAGGATCTCGCGCCCCTTGACGGCAGCGACGAACTCCGTCGGCGCGGGGTGCTTGATCTGGTTGGGCCAGTCGAACCACGCGTTCTTGATCGTGCGGCCGACGACGTCCGGGCGCAGCTCGCGCGCGATCGTCTCGACCTCGGGCAGCTCAGGCATGTGTCGTGAGTCTAGGTTGCCCTTTCGCCGTCCGGGAACGTACCGTGGCCACTGTGACACCAACGGGGCACGATCGGACAGGCACGCTCAAGGCGATTGAGTCGTGGTTCGTCGCGGAGGGAATACCGCACTTCGTTGCCGATCACTCACCGACGCGAGTCGTACTGCGCCGGGCGGCGCCGGTGCTGGTGGCTTACCTCGCGGTGACGCTGCTCATGACGGCCAGCTTCACCTGGTCATTCGAGGTCAACGTGCTGGCCGTTTTGGGCGCCGCGGCGCTCGTACTGGGCGGTTGGATCTTGGTCAACATCGTTCGCGGCCGACGCTGGTTGTCGCTGCCCGACCGATTCGGCTACTTCGAGGTCGGGGCCTTCCTGGTCATCCCCGCGCTGCCGCCGCTGATAATCGGCCTCCAGGTGAGCGACGCCGTGATCGCTCTCATCGAGAGTGCCATCTTCCTGGCGATCGTCTACGTCGCCACCTCCTACGGGCTCATCGGTGCGGTGCGCTGGGCGATGCGTCGTGCGCGTGCGCAGCTGGGCAGCCTCGGCCGTCTCCTGACGCGCGCCCTGCCGCTGTTGATGGTGTTCGTCGCCTTCACCTTCCTGTCGAGTACGACCTGGCAGGTCATGGCCGCGATGAGCTGGCAGGCGATCGCCACTGTCGTGCTGTTCTTCCTGGTTCTGTCGCTCGCCTTCCTGATCGGCCGGCTGGTGCCGGAGATTCGACGTATGGCGTCCTCCGAGCGTGAGCAACTGGAAACGGTGACGCTCGTCAAGGGCACTCCCGCCGAGCAGCTGGCCGATCTGGCCGGCGAAGCCGCCGCGCCGGCAGTCCCCCTGCGCTGGCACGAGTGGGTGAACGTGGGCACGCTGATCGTGTTCAGCCAGGGCATCCAGATCGTGCTCGTAACGTTTGCCGTTCAGCTGGCATTGGTGGTGTTCGGCCTATTGCTCGTTCCGGCGCCCATCCAGGCCGAGTGGATCGGGCGGCCGGTCACGCCGCTCTACAGCGCCGAGGTGGGCCAGGAGAACATCGCCTTGACCGGCGAGCTGCTCGTGGTGTCGCTCATCCTGGGCGCTTTCTCAGGCCTGTACTTCACGGTCTCAGCGCTTTCGGATAGCGCCTATCGGGCTGAGTTCTTCAGCGACGCCGATCGCGAGCTCAACCAGATCTTCGCCGTCCGTTCTGTCTATCACGCCGCGCGGCGCCCGGTCATCTAGGCAGCGGCGTCAGCGACTCCCAGTCGGTGCCGCTCTTCATCTCCACGGTCAGCGGCACGTCGAGCTTGACCGCGCCCTCCATCTCCTCGCGCACCACCGGGGCGATCCCCGCGAGCTCCTCGC
>DATBRX010000157.1:0-2867 GCA_036560085.1 Candidatus Limnocylindrales bacterium | reverse complement strand
TCATCAACTCCCCGGAGCTGCTCATCGCCGACGAGCCGACCACGGCCCTCGACGTGACGGTGCAGGCTCAGATCCTGGAGCTGATCAAGCTGCTCCAGGAGGAGTTCGGCACGACTGTCATCGTAATCACCCACGACCTGGGGATCGTTGCCGACGTGGCCGATGAGGTAGCCGTCATGTACGGCGCTCGAATCATGGAGCGCGCTTCAACCCAGGAGATCTATGAGCACCCTGAGATGCCGTACACCCTGGGACTCCTATCGTCGATTCCGCGCATGGACAGAGATGTCACCGGGCGACTCGAGCCCATCAGGGGCAATCCGCCGTCCGCCATCCGACTGCCGGCCGGGTGCGTCTTTGAGCCACGCTGTCCGTACTCCGGCCTGACCGGCGGGCTGGCCCAGACGACGCGGCCTGAGCTCTTGCCGACTGGTTCGGGGACCGACCACCTGGTGCGCTGCCATCTGCCGCCCGATAAGCGGCGCGAGATTGCGGCAGAGGTCATGGGCAAGTTGCGGAGCGCCAAGGCATGATTGAGGGCCAGAACGGCGCAATCGTTCAGGTGCGCGGCCTACGCACGTATTTCCCAATCAAGTCGCGCAGCCTGATTCCGCGCGTTGTCGGCCACGTTATGGCAGTGGACGGCATCGACTTCGACATTGCCGCGGGCGAGACGTTGGGTCTCGTGGGCGAGAGCGGCTCGGGAAAGACGACCGCAGCGCGCTCCGTCCTCATGCTCGTCAAGCCCACGGCCGGCTCGGTCAAGATAGACGGCGACGAGTTGACCCGAATGAGCCAGAGCCAGCTCAGGCCCATCCGGCGTAAGACCTCGATGATCTTCCAGGACCCATACAACGCGCTCAATCCGCGCCACACGGTTGGGTCGATCATCTCGGCGCCGTTCGAGATCCAGAAGGTCAAGCCCGAGGGCGGCGTGAAGCGCGCGGTACAGGACCTGATGCAGCGCGTGGGGCTCAACCCTGAGCACTACAACCGCTACCCCAACGAGTTCAGCGGCGGCCAGCGTCAGCGCATCGGCATCGCCCGCGCCGTGGCTCTTCACCCGGAGCTGGTCGTGTGCGACGAGCCGGTCAGCGCGCTCGACGTCTCGATCCAGGCACAGATCCTCAACCTGCTGCACGACCTGCAGAAGGAATTCAACATCGCCTACCTGTTCGTGGCGCACGACCTGGCAGTCGTGCGGCAGGTGTCGCACCGCATCGCGGTCATGTACCTGGGCCACATCGTGGAGAGCGCACCGCGCAAGACGATCTACGCGATGCCGCTCCACCCATACACGCGCTCGCTGCTCTCGGCGGTGCCCGTGCCGGACCCGGTGCGGCAGCGCCAGCGCACGCGCATCGTTCTCCAGGGCGACGTGCCCAGCCCGATTGATCCGCCCTCCGGTTGCGTGTTCCACACGCGCTGCTGGCTGTACGAGAAGCTCGGCCGGCCCGAGCGCTGCGTCGACGAAGTTCCGCCGCTGCGGCCCTTCGCTGAGGATCAAGTGGTCGCGTGCCACTTCGCCGAGGAGCTGGTCGGCCAGCCCGTGGGCGAGAGCGCGGCGGAGACCGCGACTGAGGCGGCCGCGCGAGTCAGGAAGCAGGACGACGACGAGGCGGAGGCCGCCGCAGCCGCGGACGTGGCCGCGCACAGCCAGGAGAGCCCCGCTCCTTAAGGTTCGCTGCGGGCATCAGTCCGGGCCACGCCCGCCGCTACCATCGGCGCCATGAGCCCGAGCACACGCCGGAACCGCCTGCGCATTGGGCTGGGCCAGCTCGCGCCCAGCCTTGGCCGCGTCGCGGACAACCTCGTGGCGCACGAGCAGATGATCGATAAGGCCCGATCCGCTGCGGTCGACCTGCTGGTGTTCCCCGAGCTGGGCCTGACGGGCTACCTGCTCCAGGATCTCAACGCCGAGGTGGCGATGGCGACTGACGACCCGCGCCTGGTTGCGTTGGCGCAGCGTGCCGGCCCCATGAGCACGGTTGTCGGCTTCGTCGAGCGCGCGCCGGACGAGCAGCTGCTCATTGCCGCCGCGCTGATGGAAGAGGGCGCGATCCAGCATGTCTATCGCAAGTCGTACCTGCCCAACTACGGGCTGTTCGACGAGCAGCGCTTCTTCGGTGCCGGCAACCGGCTGCGCGCCGTCGACTCGCGCCTGGGCGTGCGCCTGGGCTTGTGCATCTGCGAGGACTTCTGGCACCTGCCGGTGCCCTATCTGCTGGCGCTCGACGGGGCGCAGATCCTCGTCAATATCTCGTCGTCGCCCGGCCGTGACATCGCGGCGAGCACGGAAGGCGGGCTGGGCACAGCCGATTCGTGGGGCACAATCATGCGCGCCTACGCACAGCTGACGACGACCTTCGTGGTCTTCGTGAACCGCGTCGGCGTGGATGAATCGGTGACATTCTGGGGCGGCTCGCAGGTCATCGATCCGGCGGGTGACGTGGCCTTCGCCGCGCCGATGCTCGAGAGCGGTCTCTTCACGTGTGACATCGACCTTGACGACGTGCGCCGCGAGCGAACGGCCATGACGCTCCTGCGCGACGAGCGGCCGGAGTTCGTGCTGCGCAACCTCGAGCGCCTGGTGCGCGAACAGGCTGGCGTGCCGCAGGACGCGGAATAGGGCGTGCCGGCCTACGAATTGCCCGCGGAGCTGCTCATCGATACCGCCGTGGCGCGGCGGATCATCGGCGAGTTCATCCGCGGCCACCTGCGCCAGACGGGATTTGAGCGGGTCATCCTGAACCTGTCCGGCGGCCTCGACTCTGCCCTGGTGGCGTTCCTCGTGGCTGAGGCGATCGGCGCGGAGCAGCTGCTGTGCCTGCTCCTGCCCTACCGCACGTCGTCGCCCGAGTCGCGTG
>DATBRX010000156.1:0-6456 GCA_036560085.1 Candidatus Limnocylindrales bacterium | reverse complement strand
CGAGCCTGACCGCGCGGCTGCGCGAGCGGCGGCCGCGCTTCGTGCTCATCGCCGCTCGTGGCACGTCGGACAACGCCGCGCTCTATGCGCAGTACCTGTTTGCGATCCGCAACTCCCTGCCCGTCGCTCTCGCCGCGCCATCCACGATCACGCTCTACGGGGCGCGCCCCGACATGCGCGACGCGCTCGTCGTCGGCATCTCGCAATCGGGCCGCTCGCCCGACATCGTGGCCGTCCTCGACGAGGCGCGTGGCCAGGGCGCGCTGACGGTGGCGATGACCAACGACGCGGCGTCGGCCCTCGCGGCGGCGGCAGACGAGGTGATCGACCTGCGCGCCGGGCCCGAGCGCGCAACGGCCGCGACCAAGACCTACACCACCGAGCTGCTTGCGGTCGCGCTGCTCTCGACGGCCCTTGACGGGGCGTCCGCCCACGAGACGGCCGACCTCGCGCGGCTGCCCGAGCTCGTTGCAGCGGCGCTGGCCGCTGAAGACGCGGCACGCTCGGTCAGCGCCGGCCATGCCCTGCGAACGCACGGCGTGGTCCTCGGCCGCGGCTTTGCGTACGCAACGGCACGGGAGTGGTCGCTCAAGCTCCAGGAGCTCGCGCACGTGCTGGTCCAGCCCTACTCCACTGCCGATTTCGAGCACGGCCCGCTGGCCCTCGCCGAGCCGGGCTTCGCTGTGCTTGCGGTCGCGCCGTCAGGCGTTGCCTACGAGGGCCAGCTCGAGGTGCTCGCGAGGCTGCGCCAGGAGTTCGGGGCGCGCCTGCTGGTGATCTCCGACGTCGCGGAGATGCTCGCGCTCGACGAGGGACTGCCCCTCCCGTCAGACGTGCCCGGCTGGCTCTCGCCGATCGTCGAGATCGTGCCCGGCCAGCTCTACGCGTACCACCTCACGATCGCGCGCGGCCTCGACCCCGACCGGCCGCGGTCGATCTCCAAGGTCACTGAGACTCTGTAGGGACGCGATGGGGCCGGAGCAAGCGGCGGGACGGCACCGACGGTCCGTCGGGGCCGGACCAGTGCCGCGCGCAGCAGCGGAAGCTGCGGAGGAAGGTAGTTAGCGAAAGACCCACACCCCGGGAACGGGTGTGGGTCCTCGATTCTGGATCCAGTGATCCGTGCGGGCGGAACGTGACATGTGTTCCGCGCACTCGCCCCGGATCACGCTCAGTAGCCGGCGCGCGTATCGCTGCTGATGTTGCCCGCTCGGGGCTGGGTCGCGAGGTTGCTGAAGCCGGCCGACTGGTCCGCGGTTGGCGGCAGGACGCGCGACGTTGCGGTCTCGCTGGTCCTCCGATCTGGCCACGTAAGGTGGCGCTTGCGGTCGTTGGTCACGCTCGCACCTCGTTGGAATTCGATGCTACTCCCCTCGGCCAGCGGGAGTCCATACCAAGGCGCTAACAGGGTTGTATCAAGGCACCTTGTAGACGCGAACATCGTCCACGACCGCCTCGACCAGGCTCGTGGCGGCACAGTCGCACGCCTCGAACAGGAGCCGTACGGTCTGGCCGGCATACGCGTCGAGCGACACCGTCGCCAGCCCCCAGCTCGCTTTGCGCTCGCTCGCCGCCCCGCTGGAGCGCCATACCTCCTGGCCATCGACGAGCAGGCGCAGGTAGTCGGCCGAACTGGAGTTCGCCGCGTGCGCGAACGTGTAGCGGAACTGGACACGCCAGCCACTCGAGCTCGACCCGCCCAGGTCGAACTGCGGCGAACGCACGGACGTCAGGCCATCGAGGTCGTTGGCGTTGGCACTCGCGCCGCGCGCCGCCCCGGTGACGAGCGCGTACCGGGCGCTGAACCCGTAGGCGCGCTGCTTCTGGCCGGCGCTCGTCTTGCTCTTGGCCGGTATCGCGCGCTGCCAGGCACCGCCCGTCGCCGTGTCGGTGTCGAGCGGGTCCACGGTCCAGCCGCGGCCGGTCTCGAAGTCATCGTCGAGCGGTCCGCAGTGCGTGTCATCCAGGCCGGCGGCGCGATACGGACACGCCACCTGTTCGAGGAAGTACAGCACGGCACCGTCGTTACGTGTCGTCTCGCGCTCGATGATGCTGTCGGGTGGGTAGAAGCCCGGGTGCGACTTGTCGAGCGGGTAGACCTCGATCGTGAGCGAGAAGATGCGTTGGTCGCCGTACAGCCAGTCGGTGCTGCCGCCATCGAACACGTACAGGTCGCTCAGCTGTTTGGGCATGTAGCCGTTGAGATCGGCCATGCCCCGGGCGATCGCCTTGAAGGCCTGTAGATCGTCGGCGGCCATCGGCCGCGGCAGATCGGCCTTGGTGTAGGCGAAGGGCCACATGATCTCTTCGTTGAACGCGTGCCAGTCGATAGCCGCGCGGATCTGCTGCCGGCCGCCGACGATGCGACCGAGCACGAAGTCGCGCAGCAGGGAGGTTTCGACGCCCTGCCACGGCGCCCTGCCGCGGTAGTAGAACGAGCCGGGCTTGCCGCTGGAGCCGCCGCAGCACGCCCAGTTGAAGCCGAAGTTGCGGTTGAGGTCGATCCCGGGCTGGACGCCGTCGCCAACCGGCTGGCGGTTCTTGCGCTGGTTGCGGAAGCCGCCGCTGGGGTTGGAGATGTCGTATTCGGCCCCATCGGGATTGAGCATCGGCACGATCCAGATCTCGAGCCCATCGACGATGTCCTTGACGCGTCCCTCGAGCTGCGTCCCGGGGTTGGCGCGGTAGTTGGAGGTGAGCAGCTCGATGATGCGCAGGTCCTGTTCGAGCGACAGCCACTCGCGCGCGTGCATCTGCGAGGTGAACAGCACCTCCGGCTCGTTTTCGTCGGTGCCGACGTTGTCGCTGATCTTGAGCGCCCACACCTGGCGGCCCTGGTAGCTGCGGCCCATCGAGAACTTCTCGGCGATGCCTGGATGGGCGGCCGCGACATCGTCGAGGAACGCGCTCATCTCGGCGTAGTTGTGGTAGCCCTCGTGACCGGCCGGGAATGCGTTCGCGGCAATGGCCGACCCGGGCATCACGGCGCAAGCGAGCGTCGCGAGGAGGACCGCGAAGGCGCGCGTCCGCAGCGGCCTGCTCATGAGCAGTGCTTGGCCGCCAAGGCCGCGCCTACGGCAGCGTAAGGACAGTCGGCTGCCTCCAGGAGCAGGAGCACGGCGGGCCGGTTGCGGGCCTGGTCGGCCTGGAGCTGGGCGAGCGTCGGGTACATGCGTTCCGGGCTGCCTGCGGCGAGCTCGAAGGCAAAGGCGAAGATGCCCTGCGCGTGGTACGCCCAGTCACCCTCGTCGCCGTCGACCACGTACAGGTCGCTTGTCTGGCGCGCCCTGTAGCCGTTCAGCGCGGCGACATCCCGGCCCAGGGCGACGAATGCCCGCCAGTCGTCGTAGCGCATGGTGGGCGGGTGGTCCTTCTTGGTGTAGGCGTACGGCCAGAGGACCAACCGACCCTGGGCATGGATGCTCAGCGCGATCGCGAGCTGCTGCTGCCCACCTACGACGCGGCTCAGGATGAAGTCGCGATAGGCGCGCGTTTCCGGTGCCTGCCACGGCTCGGTGCCACGGTACTTGGGCGAGCTCGGGTTGTTGCTGCCGCCGCCGCAGCAGTTCCACTTGAAGCCGAACTGGCGGTTCAGGTCGATGCCCACGTAGCTCGAGCCCGGAATGGGCTGGCGGTTCTTGCGCCAGCGGCGGAAGACGCCGTCGGACATGTCGTACTCGGCACCATCCGGGTTGGCCACGGGCACGATCCAGATCTCGCGGCTGTTCACGATGTCGGTGATGCGCGAGTCGCTGCCGTAGCCGTCGACCAACAGGTCCATCAGGTACAGCGCCATCTCGCCCGACGCACGTTCGTTGGCGTGGAGCTGGGCGACGACGAAGACCTCCGGCTCGCCTTCATCGGAGCCCACGTTGTCGCTGACCTTCACGCCCCAGATGGGGCGGCCCTCGTAGCTCGTGCCCATCGAGAAGCGCTGCACGATGCCCGGGTGCGCCGCGACCGTGTCGTCGATCTGCGCCTTCACCTCGGCATACGTGTGGAAATACCCGTAGCCAGCCGGCTCACCGGCGGCCGCGGCCGACGCCGGGGTCAGCAGGACAGCAAGAGCAGCGACAAGCGGCACAATCAGCCGGTGCAGGAAGACGACTCTGTTCGGATCGCGTGGCTCGCCGACGGTTTCGTGGCGATCCACGTCTATGCGCGCTTCTGGCCGACCACGGAGGTTGCCCAGCGCGCGGCCGAAGTGGCCGACATCTGTTTGACCAACCGCACGCTGCACGACCTGCGGCGCGGCCTGCGCCAGCGCTTCGGCAGCGGCTTCATCCTCCAAGCGCCCGACGAGGATGCGCCCGACCGACGCGTCGCGGTCTTCTTCGACCCACCGGTCGGCCCACCCAACCCGGACGAGATCTGAGCGCCCCACGGCGCTAACCGCCCGGTATCCGGAGCGCATCGATGTCCTTGCCGTTGAGCCGGTCGAGATCGACACAGCCGTCGATGCCGGCGACCGAGCCGCAGTCGTCGTACTGCCAGATGGTCCAACCCCGCCCGCCCCAGTTCCTGGCCGGGACGCGCGGCGTGGCCACATGCCAGTGGGCGATCCACAGCGCGTAGCCGTTGTTGGCGAACCAGCGGCTGTTGCCCATCTTGTCGTGCCAGAACGACGGCGAGGTGTAGATGATCGGCTTAACCCCCAGGCGGTCCTCGACCCGCGCCAGCCACGCCTGGACCCAGGCCCGCAGCTTCCTGACGCCGAGGCCGCCGTTCTTCTCCAGGTCGAGCACCGGCCGCAGGTTGCCCGGGCCCAGGTCCGCGGTGTCGACGAAGTTGTCCGCCTCGAGGATCGCGTCGTTGGCCGTCTTGTCGGGGCTGGCGAAGTGGTACGCCGTGAACGCGATGCCGTTGGCCTCGGCCCGTTCCTTGTTGCGCGCGTACTGGTCGTCCTGGTAGACGCGGCCCTCGGTCGCCTTGGCGATCACGAAGCTCACGCCGTCGGCCGCGACGTCACTCCAGGTGATCTGGCCCTGCCAGTGCGAGACGTCGATGCCCGCCAGATCCTGCGCGGCGACAGCCGGCGATGGGACGGCGAGCGCGCCGCCCAGCACGACACCAGCCAGCACGGCCAGCACCATGGGCGTGACCAAGCGGCGCGGGGTGGCTCGCAGCATCTCCCCCGTCTTCACGGCCCTAGAATCTTCTCACGACGCATCCATCGCCGTGGCCCGTGCGTACCTATCCGTAGAATCCCAACTACCTAACGATTGGAGTCTCTTTCGCCATGTTCCTGTTCAACCGTGGCAAGTCCGCGATGCCGTCCGCCGTAAACGCGCTGCCGGGCCGGAGCGAGCCGATACTGCCCAACCCGCGACCCCATCGCGTCCTCGGCACGCCCATCGCGGGGCCGTATCCCGACGGTTTCCAGGTCGCCGAGTTCGCTCTCGGCTGCTTCTGGGGCGAGGAGAAGACGTTCTGGGAGCAGCCCGGCGTCTGGACCACGGCCGTGGGCTACCAGGGCGGGTACACGCCCAATCCCACCTACCAGGAGTCGTGCACCGGCCAGACCGGCCACGCCGAGACGGTGCGCGTCGTGTTCGACCCGGCCAAGACCAGCTACGAGAAGCTGCTCAAGGTCTTCTGGGAGAACCACGACCCGACGCAGGGCATGCGCCAGGGCAACGACGTCGGCTCGCACTACCGCTCGGCGATCTTCGTCCACGACGAGGCGCAGCGGGCGGCCGCAGAGGCGTCAAAGCAGATGTACCAGCAGCAGCTGAGCGCCCGCGGCTACACAGAGATCACGACCGAGATCGTCGGCCCGCCGGCGCCGCCGTTCTACTTGGCCGAGGACTACCACCAGCAGTATCTCGAGGTGAACCCGGGCGGCTACTGCCCCAACCACGCGACGGGCATTCGGTTGCCCGACGGCTGGGCCGTTACGCCGCTCGAGTACGCGGAGTAAGACCCCGCGCTCGGGTCAGCCCGGCTCGCTCTCGATCCGGCCGCCGCGGACCGTTGCACCCAGGATCACCGCGCCGGCGATGAGCACCGCGTTCTTGATGATGTACTGGCCCTCGAGCGTGGGCGCGTACGGGAAGGCGATGAACGTCTCGGCCGGATAGAGCACAAGCGGCGTCAGGGTGCCGAGCATCTGCAGGAACAGCAGGGCCAGGGTGGCGCGCATGAAGAGCCCGGTGAGCAGGCCCAGGCCGATCAGGCACTCCCAGGCGGCCAGGATCAGGACGGCCGTCGAAGCCGAAAGGTAGCCCAGCGACAGTGCCTCGATCGTCTTGCCGGCAAGAGTCTCGGCCGGGCTCAGGCCCGGGAAGAACTTGAGCACCCCGAACCACAGGAACACGACCCCCAGGGCGAGGCGCATCAGCAGCAACCCGTGGCGGGCCATGGCGCGGGTGATTCGCCGGTCAATACGGTCGAGAGTGGGCGATTCGGTGAAGGTGCTCATCCTTCCATTTTCGACTCTTGTGGCAGAGCTCATCC
>DATBRX010000155.1:0-6295 GCA_036560085.1 Candidatus Limnocylindrales bacterium | reverse complement strand
GTGGTCGCAGTGGAGCGACCCTTCGAGTTCGCGCTCGACGGTATGCGCATCCGCGGCCGTGTCGATCGCCTGGACGAGGACGAAGGCGGAACAGTCATCGTCGACTACAAGACGTCGGACGTGCGCGACCAGCGCAAGGCGAATGACAAGGCGCGCGGTTCGCTCCAGCTGCACGCCTACGCCTTAGCGCATGAACAGAAGACCGGCAAGCGTCCGCGGGCAATGCAGCTCCACTTCCTTGAGAGCAGCCTGATCGGCGAGAGCACGCCGGATCCAGCCCGGCTGGACAAGGCGCGCGAACAGCTGCGCGCAGCGATGGCCGGCATCGCGGCTGGCGAGTTTGCGCCGCAGCCCAATCCAGTTGCGTGCGGCTTCTGCCCGTTTCGCCAGATCTGCGTTGCGAGCGCCGCTTGACGCCCGCGCTTGCGCCGTGCGGATACAATATGGATCGTGACGGTGATCCGAATAGCGTCCATTGACGCACCGCTCAACTCGGCCGGGTTACGCGGACCGGCGCTCGACCTCGTGCGGCGCGCTCTCGCGGTCGGCCTGCTGCGTGACCGGCCGCTCATCGGCAAGCTTGACCTTGACCTGTTGCGCGGCATCGCCCGCGAGGCATCCGCGGCGGGTGTTGGGCGCGATGCGGCACTCGAGCTCCTGGGCAAGCCGTCGCCGCGCCACCTGGGCAGTGTCATCGGCCGGCTCGAGGATGCGCTGGCCTCATCGCCCATGCCGGAGCATGAGCTCAAGGTGCTGCTCGAGGTTTTTGACGTTGACCTGCTCGCGACGCTACTCGACACGTCGGCGGTGAGCCTGCGGCGCTACATCACTGGGGCGCGCACCGTGCCTGATGCCGTGGCGGCGCGCATCCACTGGCTCGCTTTGGTCAGCTCGGACCTGGCCGGTGCCTACAACGCGCTCGGCATCCGGCGCTGGTTCGATCGGCCGCGCACGCAGCTCGATGGCAAGTCGCCGCGCCAGCTTCTGGGGCGTGGCTGGAACCCTGATGGCGCGAAAGCCGAACGGGTCCGTGCCCTCGCGGCGGCCCTTGCCGGTCCTGGTGGCGCGGCATGATCGTGTATCGCCACGCCGACCCACGCTTCCCGTTCCTGTGGGAGTCCAGCGCTCAGCCCCCGGCCCGCTGGCACGGCGTCGGGGAGGGCCCGGTCCAGTACTTCTCCTCGACGCCGGACGCGGCGTGGGCCGAGTTCCTGCGCCACGAGGAGATCACGGATGCGGCCGATGTGGCGACCGTCACCCGGTCGCTGTGGGCGATCGAGCTGCCCGACGAGCCCCTCGCGGCGCCGGACCTGCCCGACGCGACGCTCGTCGGCGGCACGTCCACCTATCCGGCATGCCGCGCCCAGGCGAGTGTTCTGCGTGCGGCCGGCGCCGGGGGACTCGTGGCGCCATCAGCGGCGCTCGATCGGCGTACCGGCTCGGGCTATCGAACGGACGCCGGCCTGCGTCCTGGGCCGCGGCGCGAGGAGTCCGTCGTCGTGCTGTTCGGCGCGCGGCCTGACCTCGTCGGATGGGCGGCGTGCTTCGAGGGCCGGCCGCGGCCCGAGCTCATCGGCCGCGTGCGTCAGCTGCGCACGGAGTCCTGGTCGTGAATCGAGCTGATCGCCTGACCAACGTCGGTTTGCTGACCGTTGCCCTCGCGGCGTGGGTCGCAGTAGCACTCATCATGGTGACGTTTGATCCGCGCGCCAACGCGTCAGCTCTGCTGGCGGGCGCGCTGACGCTGGGCGCTGCTCTTACAGGCACGCTCACGCCGCTGCTGTGGCTCGTCGGCTTCGCGCTGCAGGGCCGCATCGCGTACCGCGGCGATTGGTGGCGCGCCGCGCGGCGCGCGGCGCTGGTCGGCTTGATCGTCGCCATCTTTATCGTGCTGCGCGGTGAGCAGGCGCTCAACCTGCCGCTCGCGCTCTTCGTGGTCGCCATGGCCGTGCTGGTCGAGCTGACGCTCTCGCTACGCCGCTAGGCGTCGGCTAACATGCCCGCGGGCGCCCTGCTGGACCTCTGCGGGAACCGGCGGCGACTCCGCCCGAGGACTGCGTGCAAGTGACCGATAAGCACGCTCCGCCTGACTTCGCGCAAGTGAACGGCTGGGACAAGCCATACGAACTTTTCCTGCCGCCCGAAGTTCCGGCATACACAGGCGTCAGCCTGTCCTTCTGCCACCGACCGCTCATCGAGGACGCGGATGAGCTTGCCCGACGTGCGCCCGACGTGGCCATCGTCGGCGCGCCCGTCGACGAGGCGGTCAGCTACCGCCCCGGCGCGAGATTCGGGCCGCGCGCCATCCGCCAGGCGTCGTACACCCAGGGCGGCTACTCGCTCCAGCTCGGGATCCGGCCGTTCGACCACGTCGACGTCGTCGACGCCGGCGACGCCAACGTGGCGCCGGCCGCGCTCGACCGCAACCACGCAATGGTCTATCGCAAGGTGCTCGAGGTCGCGCGCACCGGCGCTGTGCCGATAGTCCTCGGCGGGGACCACTCGATCACCTGGCCATCGGCGAGCGCCGTCGCCGCCGCGCGCCATCCGCGCAGCGTCGGCATCGTTCACTTCGACGCCCACGCCGATGCGGCGAACGACGATTGGGGCGTGCTCGCGGGCCACGGCACACCCATGCGCCGGCTCATCGAGTCAGGCGCCATCGACGGCAAGAACTTCGTGCAGGTGGGGCTGCGCGGCTATTGGCCGCCGCCCGAGGTATTCGCCTGGATGAAGGAGCACGGCCTGCGCTGGCACCTCATGCGCGAGATCGAGGAGCGCGGCGCGGAGGCCGTCATCGACGACGCGATCGCCGAGGCGCTCGACGGCCCGGACGCGATCTACCTGTCGATCGATATCGACGTGCTTGATCCGGGCAATGCCCCAGGAACGGGCACGCCCGAGCCGGGCGGCATGCTCACGCGCGAGCTGCTGCGCGCCATTCGACGTATCGTGGGCAAGGTGTCCCTGGCCGGCATGGACATCGTCGAGGTCTCGCCGCCATACGACCATGCCGACGTGACTGCCGCAGCCGCTCACCGCTGCGCGCTGGAGGCGATCAGCGCCCTCGCCGTGCGCAAGCGGGACGGGCTGCCCGTGCGCTTTGAGGCGCAAGACGTGGCAATGCCCACCGCCGGACCGGAAGTCCACGCATCCGGGGCCGGCGGCTGACGGAGGAGAGGCAGCCAGTCGAGGCATGGTCGCGCGCCGCGGACCTGGCGCGCTACTACGACCTGGACCTGCTCACGAACCCGGGCGACCTGCCCTTCTACCTGGATCTCGCCGCGTCAAGCGCCAGCCCCATCCTGGAGCTCGCGGTGGGCAGCGGCCGTCTTGCGGTTCCGCTGGCCGCGGCCGGTCACGACGTGACCGGCGTCGACAACGCCGCGACGATGCTCGGGCGGGCACGCGCGGCGTGGGAAGAGACGATTCAGCCGCTCGGCACTCTGACGCTGCTCGAGCACGACCTGACGACGCTCAGCCTGCCGGCGCGCTTCGACCTCGTGATCCTGGCGCTCAACAGCCTGCTGCTGCTCGACGGCCGCGCGGCGCAGGCACGCGCCCTGCAGGTGATGCGCGCGCACCTGGCGCCCACGGGCCGCGCCGTGATCGACGTGTGGCTGCCGGGCGGGGACGACCTGGCGCTGTACGACGGGCGCCAGGTGCTCGACTGGGTCCGCACCGACCCTCGGACCGGCGAACGCGTGGCGAAGTCGTGGTCGGCCACCTACGACGCGGCTGCACGCGCGGCGACCGTGAACTCGACGTTTGAAACCGAAGCCGGCAGTCGCGCGACGCGCCGGGACGTGATCAGCTTCATCAGCACGCAAGAGCTCCTCGAGCTTGCGCAAGCGGCTGGCCTGGAGCCTGAATCGGTCCTCGGTGACTATTCCGGCACGATCTGGTCGGACGCAAGTGAGCGGGTCGTCCTGATCGCCGGGGGCGGGTAGTCCCAGTCCCCTGCAGCGGCCTCTTGATATAGAGTCGGCCGGTGTCTGGCCCCCCATCTGACGCACAGATCCGCCTGCTGCTGGTCGAAGACATGCCGCAGGTGGCGCAGTACATCCGCGGCCTGCTCGACACTCAGACGCGGATCAAGCTGCTCGACGTCGTGACCGACGGCCGTATCGTCATCGAGCAGGTACGCGAGCACCAACCCGACGTCCTCATCGTCGACGCGCTGCTGCAGGGCAAGATCAACGGCCTACAGGTCGCGGCCGACGTCCGCGAGGCCGGCATGGAGCTGCCCATCGTCTGCCTGACGGTGCCCGGGAAGCCCATCGCGATCGGTGACGGGATGGGCGAGACGCGCGTCCTCGCGATGCCTTTCTCCGGCTACGACTTCATGCATCTCTTGCAGCAGATGACCGCCGAGCACCGGGCACGCGCGCCCGAGCAGATGTCGCGCGTCTACGCGATGTTCGGCGCGAAGGGCGGCGTCGGTACGACGACGCTGGCCTACAACATCGGCGCGGCGCTGGCGGCGCAGGGCCTGACCGTCGCGCTCCTGGATGGCAGCCTCCAGTTCGGTGACCTGCGCAGCCTGCTGCGCGTGCCCGAGGCCACGCCGTCCATCGTGCAGCTGCCGACCAACCGTCTGCAGCGCTCGGAGCTGCAGGACGCCATGTACCGCGACAAGTCGGGCGTGGAGGTTCTCTTCGCTCCACCGCGTATCGAACTCGCCGAGATGGTCACAGTGCGCGATCTGGAACGTCTCATCTCATTGATGCGCAAGGTCTACAACGTCGTTCTGATCGACACCGCGACAACCGTCGACGACACCCTGCTCGCGTACCTGGACGCGTCCGACGAATTGATCCAGGTCCTGACCTACGAATGGCCGTCACTGCATCGCGCGCGCGCCATGAGCGACACGCTCAATGCCATCAACTATCCCGATTCACGAGTGCGCTATCTGGCCAACCGCGCCGACTCCAAGGGCGGTCTGTCGCGCGACGACATCATGACGACGCTCGGTCGCCAGCCCGACTTCGAGGTCGTCAGCGATGGCGTCCTGGTGCTCGAGGCCAACAATCGTGGCGAGCCATTCATGACGCTCAACCCCAAGGCACGGGTGAGCGGCGACGTCGAATCGATTGCCAAGGCGCTGGTGCGCTCGATGCAGGAGGAGCATCGTGCCGCTGCCGACACGGCGGCACGCGAGGCGATGGCCCGCGAGCAGGCGTCGACTGCCGATTCATGAGGGCGCCATGAGCAGGTCATGAGCGACCCGCGATCGATCGGCTTCTTCGACTCGGGCGTGGGTGGCCTGACCGTGTTGCGCGAGGTGGTCCGGCGTCTACCGAACGAGTCGACGATCTACATCGGCGACAACGCGCGTGCGCCGTACGGTCCGCGCACCGACGACGAGGTCAAGCGCTTCTCCGCGGAATGCCTCGATGAGCTGGCGTCACGCGACGTCAAGGCCATCGTCGTCGCCTGCAACACCTCGAGTGCCGTCGCCCTGCCTGATCTGCGGCTGCGCTACAACATGCCGCTGCTCGGCGTGGTCCGGCCCGGCGCAACCGCGGCCGCGCTCGCGACGCGCAACCGGCGTGTTGGCGTCATCGGCACGGCGGCGACGATAAGGTCGCACGCCTATTTCCAGGCGATCAAGGAAGAGGACCCGTTCGTCGAGGTGATCGAGCAGGCCACGCCCGACCTCGTGCCGCTCGTCGAAGCCGGCCACCTCGAGGGGCCGCTGGTCGAGGACGTCGTCCGCCGATCCATCGCTCCGATCACCGATTCGGACCGCGATCCGGACACGCTCCTCCTGGGCTGCACCCACTATCCGCTCCTGGCATCGATCTTTCGCGAGATCGTCGGCCCCGACGTGGCCGTGATCGATACAGCCAGCGCGACGGCGAGTGCCCTTGCCCACCTGCTCGAGATGCACGACCTCAACGCACCCGCAGATGTGACTCCCAAGCACGTGCAGCTGACAACCGGTGACATCGGTGCGTTCAGCGTCATTGCCGAGCGGCTGTTCGGCGCCGAGTTCGCGCGCGTCGAGCCGGTCGCCGTGGCTGGGGCCGCGTGACCGCGACGCAGCAGGGCCCTCGCCGACCCGCACAGCGGTCTTCACGGGCAGAGGCCGCGCTGGGACTGGGTGTCGTGGTTGGCGCCGCCGGCCTGGCCATCGCCGGCCGGCTGATTGCGCGGCGTGCTCAGAGGAGCGCGCACCTGGGCCTGGTCGACTGGCCGCGTGTCGAGCAGCTCGCCGTCAACCGCCTGCGTAACGTGCCCGGCGCGTTGCCGCGCTCCGAGCTTGTTGCCGCGCAAGGTGAATACAGCC
>DATBRX010000154.1:0-4227 GCA_036560085.1 Candidatus Limnocylindrales bacterium | reverse complement strand
ACAACGCGGCGGCGTTCCTGCCCATCGGCGACCTCTACAAGAGCCAGGTCCGCCAACTTGCCGCCGACATGGGTGTCCCGGCAGCCATCCTTGAGAAGCCGCCGAGCGCCGACCTGTGGCCAGGCCAGACCGACGAGGGCGAGCTGGGCATGACCTACGCCGACATGGACCGCTTGCTCTACTGGCTGGTCGACCGGCGGCGGACGCGCGACCAGCTCGAGGCGATGGGCTTTGGCGCGTCACACATCGAGCGCGTCGAGCGCCTGATCGCCGGGTCCGAGTTCAAGCGCCAGACGCCGGTGGTCGCCAAGCTCACGACGCGCACACCGGGCGTCGACTACCTGTACCCGCGGCGCCGGCCATAGCCACGCTGTACGTCGTCGCAACGCCCATCGGCAATCTCGCCGACGTGTCGCAACGAGCCCTCGACGTCCTCGCGGCAGTGCCGCTGGTCGTGGCCGAGGACACCCGCGTCACGCGCCGGCTGCTGGCGCGGTACAAGATCGAGACGCGGCTCGAGTCTTTCCACGCACACTCCGGTGCCTCGCGCGTGGCCGCCCTCGTGGAGCACCTCGCGGGGGGCAAGGACCTCGCCCTGACAAGCGATGCCGGCACGCCACTCGTCAGCGATCCGGGCGAGGACCTCGTAGCGGCCTGGGCCGCACGGGGCGGCACGATCGTGCCCATACCCGGGCCGTCGGCCGCGCTGGCCGCGCTCGTGGCGAGTGCGTTGCCTGCCGCGCGGTTCGCGTTTGAGGGCTTTCTGCCGCGGCGCGGCAAGGAGCGCCGCGAACGCCTGGCCGCAATCGCCAGCGACAACCGGGCCTCGATCATCTTCGAGGCGCCCGGCCGCGCCGCGGCCACCCTCGCCGACCTTGCCCGGGTATGCGGCGCCGACCGTCGCGCGAGCCTGAGCCGCGAGCTGACCAAGCTGCACGAGGAGACCTGGCGCGGGACACTGGCCGAGCTCGCGGCCCGGGCAGAGGCGGAAGCACCCCGGGGCGAGGTGACCCTGGTGATCAGTGGCGCTGCAGCCTCCCAGGGTGAGCCCACGACGACTCTGGATATCGGTCGGCGGGAGGTGGATCGCCTGGTCGGGGAGGGCATGAGCCGCTCCTCGGCCGCCCGCGAAGTGGCCCAGCGGACTGGTCTCGCGCGCCGCGAATTGTTCCGCGCGGCCGGATAGACTCGCGGACTAGTTTCCAACGTGGAGGCACCGTGACCCAGGACGAGTCTTCCGCGGCTCTCGAGGGAACGCCGGCGGATCCAACGCCCAACCAGCCGTTCGTCGATACCCCGGTCGAGCGTGAGACCCTCGCCACGCCCGCGATGGGCCTGGAGCCGCGCGAGCAGCCGGGCAAGCGGGTGATCATCATCGGCGGCGGCATCGCCGGGCTGGTGGCCGCGTTCGAGCTCATGCGCCAGGGGCACGAGCCGCTCATCCTGGAGGCGCAGCACCGCGTTGGTGGGCGCGTCCGCACCATTCGCGATTTCGCGCCCGGGCTATACGCCGAGGCCGGCGCGATGCGCATCCCGCGCGTGCACGACCTGACGCTCGCCTATTGCGACCTGTTCGGGCTCCAGCTGCGGCCGTTCGTGATGGGCAACCCAAACACGCTCGTCTACGTCAACGGCCAGCGCATGACCGTCGCGGAGGCTGACGCCAATCCTGACAAGCTGCCGTTCGACCTGGCCGATCACGAGCGGGGCAAGACGTGGACACAGCTCTGGAACGAGGCGACGAGCGAGTTCCGCGACCAGTACGAGAAGGGCGGGGTGGAGTCGCTCGACTCACTGCTCCGCGAGTACGACCAGTATTCGATTCGCGAGTTCCTCGTGATGCGCGGCTTCAGCGAGGGCGCGCTCGAGCTCTATGGCGTCATGAGCTTCCGCGAGGCGAACATGAACGCGGCCGTGGTCGAGCAGCTGCGCGAGATCGTCGGTCGCAGCTTTGAGGACATGCAGGAGATCGTGGGCGGCCTGGACCTGCTGCCGCGCGCCTTCTACGAGAACCTCAAGCCGCACGTCCGCTTTGGCGCGGAGGTGACCGCGATCGAGCAGTCACCCGATTCCGTGACGGTCCACTACAAGCAGGGGCCGGCCGGGCGCATGTCCGTCACGGGCGACTACGCCATCTGCGCCATCCCGTTCAGCGTCCTGCGCGACATCGAGATCCTCAACACGCCGTTTTCCAGGCCCAAGCAGAAGGCCATCCGCGAGCTCAACTACAACGCGTCGGCCAAGATCCTGTTCCAGGTGCGCCACCGCTTCTGGGAGGACGAGGACGGCATCGTCGGCGGCACGACCGTCACCGACCTGCCCATCCGGCGGATCTGCTACCCGTCATACAGCGACCCCAACGACGAGCGCGGCACGCTGCTCGCGTCGTACACGTGGGGCCAGGACGCGCTGCGCTGGGGCGCGATGAGCCCGAGCGACATGATCGAGCAGGCGCTCGAGGACGTCGCCCAGGTGCATCCGTCGGTGCTGAAGGAGTTCGAGGTGGGCGCCGTCCAGGATTGGTACGGCGATCCCTACGCCCGCGGCGCGTTCGCGCTGTTCGAGCCCGAGCAGCAGACGCGCCTGCAGGAAGCGATCGTCGCGCCCGAGGGCCGCATCCACTTCGCGGGTGAGCACACTTCGTTGTACCACGCGTGGATCCAGGGGGCGCTCGAGTCAGGCATCCGCGCGGCGCGCGAGGTGCACGAGGCGCCGCCTGTTTTCGCCGGGGCCGCCGAGGGCTAGAACCGAACCCCGAACCTAATAGGCGAGCTCCATGAGCAGGTTGGCCACCGCCTGGCCGAGCAGCACGGCGCTGTCGAGATCGACGTTGCCTCTCGTGTCGCAGGCGAGGTGGTAGCAGGGGTCTTCTGGCTCGTTCGCGACGCCACCAAACAACTCGGCGTCTTGCGGGGTCATCGGGGCGAGACCGGAGAACACACCACCCACGGGGATCCCGGCGAGGGCGAACGCGTAGTGGTCGGATGAGCCGCCGGTGTCGATCGCGCCCGCCGGCGCGCCCAGCGCCTCGAACGCCGCGAGCAGGCTCGTGGTGAGCTCGTACGAGCCCTGGGGGGAGGTGGGTTCGTCGTACACGTACCGGCCGGGGTTGGGCGAACCGACCATGTCGAGATTGAGATAGGCGTCGATCAGGCCGCGCTCATCGGGACCGAGCGAGTCGACATAGGCGAACGAGCCCAGGTCACCGAACTCCTCGGCCGACCAGAAGCCGAACTGGATGGTCGACTGCGCCGGCGGCTGGGCCGCGACTGAAGCCGCGAGTGCCAGCAGCGTCGCGACGCCAGAGCCGTTGTCGTTGATGCCCGGGCCGTCGAGCACCGAGTCGAGGTGGCCGCCGAGCATCACGATGCGCTCGCCCTGGCCGGGCCACGTGGCGACGATGTTGTCGACCGTCGCAATGTGGTTGTCGCCCTGAACGAAGACGCTGGCCATGTTGCCCTCCTGGTTCGCCAGGGCCAGCGCTGGCTCGCGACCGGCGACAACCACCGGAATCGATATTCCGTCTGGATCGAGCAACGTCGGCCGCTTGATCTCGTTCTGCTCCCAGGTCGGATACATCGAGATCATCGCCACCGCGCCGGCATCCTGCGCGAGCTCGACTTTCTGGCGCATAAAGCACCCGCCGCCGTAGACCCCGGCAATGTGGCCAGACGTGAAGCCCGACCATTCGCTGGCATCGCAGCCGAACGTCCCCAGGCCGTCGCCGACGAGCTCGAGCTGCGCCTCGACGTCGCCGCTGGCCGAATAGAGCGCCGCGTGAACCCATTCGGACCCGGTCCAGGCGACGTCGGCGAAGCCAACCGACGCCGGCGCGGTCTCGTTGAAGAACGGGAAGTCGAAGGGGTGGCGCTCGAGCTGGTAGCCGAGATCCGTCATCACCTGCGCAACGTAGTCGGCGGACGCGTCGTAGCCCGGCGTGCCCGCGGCTCGGATGCCGCCGTTGGCGTCGGCGATCGCTTGGAGCGCATCGAGATGGCCGGTGATGAGGCTCCCGTTCACCTGCAGGCCGGTCGGCGACCCGGTCGGTGCAACGGACGGCACGATGGAGGCTGTGGCGCTGGCCGCTGCGGTCGGCGTCGCGCTGGCGGGGTTGCTGGGCAGTGAACTGGGTGTGCCCATCGGGGCAACGGTCGGGATCGGGCTGGCAGTCGGTACCACCGGGCTCGTCGTGCAGCCCGCGAGAATGACCACGATGACGGTGCCCAG
>DATBRX010000153.1:0-4627 GCA_036560085.1 Candidatus Limnocylindrales bacterium | reverse complement strand
GCGAGGATCACATCGAGCTGCGCGGCAGACAGGAGTGGCTGATCACCCAGCAGGACGACCGCACGCCCCGCGTCTGACAGCGCGAGCGACGCCAGGCCCATCCGCACCGATGACGAGAGTCCCTCCTCGGGCACCGGGTTGATCAGCCGCACCTCGTCGCGCCACCACAGCCGCGTCACGAGCGCCTCCGCGTCGGTCCCAAGGACCACGACGACCGGGTCGAGCGCGGCAACCGCGGCGAGATTGAGGACATGCTGGAGGATCGGTGTGCCGTTCAGTGGCGCCAGCAGCTTCTGGCCGCCGAAGCGCTTGCCCGCGCCCGCGGCGAGGACCAGCCCGGCTGTAGCCGCTGTGACTGACACGTGCCTGATCGTACCGGCAGAAATGAAGCGACCCCCGAGTCGCTGAGACCCGGGGGCCGCTTGCTCCGCGGCCGGAACCCGTCCTTACCGGTCGCGTATTTAACTGCGCTGACCACTCCCCCCATTTACATCGAGGGCTGACGGGGCATCGACGCGGTCAGCGTTCAGGGGATTTCACGTGTACTCCGAGCAGCTCGTCTGGCTCATGTCGCGGCTGTAGCTCGTCAGGTTCCGGGCGGCGCGCAGGGCGTCGATCCGGCCGTAGCCGTAGCACTTGTCGTAGCCCTTCTTGCCGACGTCGATCGCGGTTGCCTTGAGCTTCGACCAGACGCTATCCGGTGCCCACTTGAAGCCGCCGTTGCCGTCTGGTTTGCCGTACTTGCCGATGATCAGCGCCACGACGCCGACCGTGTGGGGCGAGGCCATCGAGGTGCCCTGGATGCAGCCGTAGCTGTTGCCCGGGAGCGTCGAGAGGATCTCGGTCAGGCAGTTGGCGTCGGCCGCCTCTTCGTTACCACCCGGGGCCGACACGTCCGCCCAACCCGAGCCGTAACTCGAGTACCACGACTTCTCGCTCAGCGGACCCAGGGCCACGGTGCCGATGACACCCGGCGATTGGGCGGGAACCGTCCGGCAGTCCTTGCCGCCGCGCGCCGCGTCGTTGGCAAGGTCGATGTCCGAGTTGCCCAGCGCGGCGACCAGGCTGACGCCTTCGTCGCGGGCGTAGGCCAGCGCGCGCTCGACCGCCATGCGGTAGGCCCGCTGGGTGTCGTTGCTCTGGCACTTGAACTCGGTCGACTCCTGGAAGGCGTCGTCGTCGACGAAGAAGCTCATGTTCACGACATCGAGGCCGAGATCTCCGGCGTAGGTGATGCCTTCGACTGCGTCGCTGACGTAGCAGTGACCATCGCCGTCGCACACCTTGATCGGGACGAGCGTCGCGTTGGGCGCGACACCGACGACGCCGATGCCGTTGCGCCGCGCGCCGATGGTGCCGGCGACGTGTGTGCCATGGAAGTTGTTGTCTACGCAGGCCAGCGGGCTGCCGATGCCTGGGCCCTCGAACGTGAAGTCGGCGCCACGCACACAGTCAACGTTCGAGTGGCCGGTGGGCAGACCGTTGTCGCGGAAGTCGTTGTGGTTGCCGTCAATGCCGCTATCGAGCACGCCGACGTCCACCTTGCGGCCGGTCGTGTAGGCATGGGCGGCCTGCGAGCGGATGAGCTCCATGTCCCACTGGGCGGGCTCGAGCGGGTCCTCGCCCGCGGCCGGCTGGTCGGCCCGTTCACTGTCCCAGACCTCGAGCTGGGCGCTGCCGATCGCCTCGGCGTAGCTCGGGAACATGTCGACGCCGAAGTCCTTGCCGACGTACTGCACGAGGGCATAACTCTTCATGATCTGGGCGAACTGCGCGTTCCTGGAATCGACGATGAAGACGCCGATCTGGCGGCTCAGATCAGAGGTGATGGTGCCGCCGGCCATGCTGAGGGCGTACAGCGCGTAGTCGCGCGCGAGCGCGTAGTTCTGGTCGAGCGCGTAGGCATCGAGCAGAGCGTAGCCGTCGCGCAGGTAGTCGCCGGCGGTGCTGTCGAGCAGAGCGTAGGACGAGTCCAGCGCGTAGCCAGCAGTCGCTTGTGCCAGCGCGTAGCCAGCTCCGAGAGCGTAATCGCGCGCCAGCGCATACCCGCTGTTGAGCGCGTACTGGCCGAATAGCGCGTAGTTACCCATGAGGGCGTACTCGTCGCTCAGCGCGTATTGGTCGAGGAGCGTGTAGGTCCGGTTCAGGGCATAAAGGGCGTACTCAGTGCCGAGCGCGTAAGTGCTGTCGAGCGCATAGGTCGCTTGTTCGGTGACGAGCGCATATCCCTTGCCCAGGGCGTAGCTGCCGTCGAGCGCGTAGTCACCCTTGAAGACCACGATGTAGCGCTGACTGGCAACCACGTCGGCCAGTGTCGCGCTGGGGAACAGGCCGGCGAGCAGCACGAGGGCGCCAATCAGCGCCAGCAAGACACGGCGGCGGAAGCTGAACGGGTTCTCGTTTGTCATGCGAACGGGTTCCTTTATCTGAAGGAGCACGACACCACGCATAGTGGTAACCCAGTCAGCCGGATGCAAGCACCACTGACGGAAGTGTCACCTTGCAAGTGTGTAACAACGGTCTTCCGTGAGCGTGGGAGGCCCGCTGAGGAATCCGGGAGGAGCCGTCTGGTAGCCCGCTCAGGCGGGCTGTTTCTGCTCGCGCTTGGTTGCGGCCTCGCGGGCCTGCTCAAAGGTCAGGCCGGTCTCCCAAATCGCCTCGAACGCGGTCTTGAGGACCTTCGCCAGGGACTGGTGCTCGACTGTCACGATGGTCAGATCGGCGCTGCCCGCGACCGGGTCCTCCATGCCGAACATCACGATCGTCTCGTCGATGATCACGAGCTTCAGCGGCAGCGTGGGCACAAAGCGAGCCTGCTCGCCGGCCTCGACGAAGCGCTGCACGCCCCGGGCGACGGCCGGATCGTCGAACACCGAGAACTCGTACAGCGAGCGCGCCTCATGGGACGTGATGACCTTGAGCCCCTCGACGTTCTCCTGGGGCGGCGTCGCGTAGGGCGGCTTGGTGAAGACGAGAATCTCACGCTTGACCGCCTTTTGGAGCTCGGCGAAGCGCTCGTTGATCGCGCGCTTGTCGCGCAGCACCTCGATGTACTCGAGCGGATCGGTCTCGCGCTGGCCGGCTTCGAAGGCGGGCTCGAGGTCAGCAACCATCTGCTTGGCGGCGCCTTCGATGCGTGAGAGATCCTCGCGCTGGACCGCCAGCAACTGATTGATCGCCACGTCCGGCGGTGTAGCCGCGTACTTGACCACGTTGCCCGGGCGCGCGACCGCGAGGCCCTTCTGGACCATGCTCCCCAGGACGTCGTAGATACGCTGGCGCGGCAGGCCCGATTGGCGCGCAACCTGCGCGGCCGTGAAAGAGTCGCGCCGAATGAGCGTCAGGTACGCCTTGGCCTCGTAGCTCGTCAGGCCAAGACGGGTTAGCTGACCGACGAAGTCGCCGTTCTGATCCACGCTCAGATCATACCGCCACAGGCGGTGGTGTCACTGGCCAAAGTGACACCACCCGACCTGTACGATCGGCGCGTGGGAGAGCCAGGGCCGCGCGTGGGAGAACCGCGGCACACCAACCGACTCGCGCGCGAGACCAGCCCGTACCTGCTCCAGCACGCCCGCAACCCGGTCGATTGGTACCCGTGGGGGTCGGAGGCATTGGCCAGGGCACGCGAGCTGGACCGGCCGATCTTCCTGTCGATTGGCTACGCGGCATGCCACTGGTGCCACGTCATGGAGCGCGAGTCGTTCGAGGATCCCGAGACGGCGCGGATGCTGAACGAGGGGTTCGTGGCGATCAAGGTCGATCGCGAGGAGCGGCCCGATCTCGATGCGATTTACATGGACGCGGTGCAGCGGATGACCGGCGGCGGGGGCTGGCCGATGAGCGTCTTTCTGACGCCCGACGGTCGGCCATTCTTTGGCGGGACGTATTTCCCGGATTCGCCGCGCCACGGCCTGCCGTCGTTCCGCCAGGTGCTCGCGGGGGTGTCTGAGGCGTGGCGCGAGCGGCGCGACGAGGTCGTGCGCTCGAGCAGCGACCTGGCGCACGCCATCACGGGTCACGCGGGTCCGCCCAGCGACGCTGCTCTTGATCCGGTGGCGCTGGACGACGCGCTCGCAGCGATCGAGCAGGGCTTCGACGCGCGTACCGGCGGCTGGGGCAGCGCGCCCAAGTTTCCCCAGCCGATGACAATCGAGTTCCTGCTGCGCCTGGCAGCCACCGGACGGGCCCAGGAAAGGGCGGTGGCAATCGCGCGCCGATCACTCGACGCCATGGCCGCCGGCGGCATCCACGACCACCTGGGCGGCGGGTTCGCGCGCTACGCGACCGATTCGGTCTGGCTCGTGCCGCACTTCGAGAAGATGCTCTACGACAACGCGCAGCTCGCGCGCGTCTACGTGCATGCCTGGCAGCTGACGCGCGACGCGCGCTATCGCGAGGTCGCGCTGGACACGCTGACATTCATGGAGCGTGATCTGCTCACCGCGGACGGCGGATTCGCGGCGAGCCTGGATGCCGACACTGCCGGAATCGAGGGCGCGACCTACGTCTGGACGCTGGCCGAGGTGGAGGCCGTCCTGGCCGACGCGGCGCTAGCCGCGGAGTTCTGCCGCGCTTACGGCGTCACGGCGGAAGGCAACTGGGAGGGGCACACGATCCTGTCGCG
>DATBRX010000152.1:0-4570 GCA_036560085.1 Candidatus Limnocylindrales bacterium | reverse complement strand
ACTCTAGCGGCCGATCAACCCGCTCAGGCCGCACGCCCCGCCGGCCGAACGCTGAGCGGCGCTGGCCGCCCTACTCCACCGTCACCGACTTGGCGAGGTTGCGCGGCTGGTCGACGTCCGTGCCCCGCGCAACCGCGGTGTGGTACGCGAAGAGCTGGAGCGGGATCGCCGCGAGGACGGGCGAAAGCTCCTCGATGGACTCCGGCACCCACAGGATGTCGTCGGCGTATTCCGTCATCGCATCGTCACCCTCGGTCGCCACCGCGAGGACCCGCGCATCGCGCGCCCGACCTTCCATGACGTTCGAGATCAGCTTCTCCTGCACCGACGACCTGGTCGCGATGGCAACCAACGGCACTTCGGCATCGAGCAGAGAGATCGGGCCATGCTTGAGCTCGCCCGCAGCATAGCCCTCGGCGTGGACGTACGAGACTTCCTTGAGCTTGAGGGCGCCTTCGAGCGCGACCGGGTAGGTCACGCCGCGGCCCACGAACATGAAGCCGCGCGAGTTGACGTAGCGCCGCGCGAGCTCCCGGGCGGGCTCGGCCAGAACGAGTGCCCGAGCGGCCTTGTCGGGCAGCGCGCGGAGCTCGGCAATGAGCTGGCGCTCGCGCTCCTGTGGCAGGCGGCCGCGCAGCTTGGCCATCGCGGCCGCCAGCAGGACGAGCGTCGTCACCTGCGTGGCGAAGGTCTTGGTCGCGACGACCGCGATCTCGGGCCCGGCCTGGAGGAAGAGCACCGCGTCGGCCTCGCGCGTGATCGCGCTGCCGACGGTGTTGGTCACAGCGATGATCGGACAGCCCTGGGCGCGCGCGTAGCGCGTAGGCGCGATCGTGTCCGCCGTCTCGCCCGACTGCGTCACCGCGATGACGAGCGTCCTCTTGTCGAGCGGCGGCGGTGAATAGCGGAACTCGGAGCCGATGTTCCAGCGTGCCGGGATGCTCAGCCAGTCCTGCATCACGTACGCCCCGACCGCACTCGCGTAATTGGCGGTGCCGCAGGCCACGAACTCGATGCGCTCGATGTCGCGCAACCTGGCCACGATCGGTTCGAGCTCCTCGAGCTCGATGGTCGAGTCGTGCACGCGGCCGGTGATCGCGGCACGGAGCGCCTCGGGCTGCTCGTGCATCTCCTTGAGCATGAAGTGCGGGTAGCCACCTTTCTCCGCCTTCTCGATGTCCCAGTCGATCGTGTGCACGAGCCGTTCGCGCGGCTCACCGTCGACGCCGGTCACGGTCACGGATTGGGCGTTGATATCGGCGACGTCGCCCTCGTCGAGGAAGATCACCCTGCGTGTGTGGGCGAGCACGGCTGCCACATCGGACGCCAGGAAGTTCTCGCCGTCGCCCAGGCCCACGATGAGCGGCACATTCATGCGCGCCCCGACCAGCCGATTGGGCTCCGCGGCATGCATCACAGCGACGGCGTACGCGCCGTGAGCCTGGCGCAGCGCCGCGCGGGTGGCCTCCGCGATATCGCCCGCGTAGGCGTCTTCGATCAGGTGCGCCAGGGCCTCCGTGTCGGTATCGGAGGAGAGCTTGTGGCCGCCCGCCTTCAGATCGTCGCGCAGCTGCTTGAAGTTCTCGATGATGCCGTTGTGGATGACCGTGATCTGGCCCGTGCAGTCGGTATGGGGATGGGCATTCAGATCGTTCGGCCGGCCGTGCGTCGCCCAGCGGGTGTGGGCGAGGCCGATGGCGGCAGTCGGGGTGCCGTCCTCGGCGAGCGCGGTGCGCAGGTTCTCCAGCTTGCCCGCGCGCTTCTCGACGAACATGTCGCCGCCGCTCGTGACCAGGGCGATGCCGGCCGAGTCGTAGCCGCGATATTCAAGCCGGGCGAGGCCCTCCATGAGGATGGGCGCCGCCTGGCGCGGGCCGATGTAACCGACGATGCCACACATTCGAGATCTGCTCCCTCCGCGTCCTAGTTCAGCCGCTCCGCAGCGAGCGCAGCAAGGGCGTCGGCCAGCGCCAGGACCTGCTTCTCGTCTTCGCCTTCGACCATGATTCGCAGCGCCGATTCGGTGCCCGACGGCCGGACGAGTAGTCGGCCGCCATCCTTGAGCGACCGCCGCGCCTCGTCGACCGCGCGGGTGAAAGTGGGATCGGCCTCCCACTGGTCCTTGTGACGAACCGAGACAGCGCGTTGCTGCTGCGGAAAGAGCGTGATCTGCGCGGCCAGCTCTGACAGGCGCTTGCCGGTGCGCGCGAGGATCGACAGCACCTCGAGCGCGGTGACGATGCCGTCGCCGGCCACCGCGTGCTCGCGCACGATGATGTGGCCGCTCTTCTCACCGCCGAGCATCGCGTCCATGACCAGCATGCCATCAAGGATGTACTTGTCGCCGACCGGCGTCCGCGCCAGCGAACCGCCGGCGGCCGTTACAGCCTTCTCCAAGCCGCCGTTGGACAGGACGCTGGCGACCACGATGCCATTGGCGAGGGCACCCCGACCTAGCCGATCGAGGGCGATCATGCCGATGAGCTGGTCGCCGTCGACGACCCGCCCCATCTCGTCCACCGCCACGCACCGATCGGCGTCGCCGTCGAGCGCGAAGCCGATGTCGGCCTTCGTGTCGGCCACGATCCGGGCCAGCGCGTCGGGCGCGGTGGCGCCGCAGTCGAGGTTGATGTTCATGCCGTCGGGCTCGTTGAAACGCACGTCAACGCTGGCGCCGGTGCCGGCCAGGATGCGCGGCGCCACGTCGCAGGCCGAGCCGTTCGCGCAGTCGAGCACGATTCTCGCGGAGCTGGCGCAGCGCGCGGCGATCTCGAGCCGGTCGCTGACGTAGTCCTCGAGCGCGTCGGTCGCGTCGATCTCGCGGCCCAGCCGGGAGTTGTCCGGGCCGGCCAGCTCGTCGGCACGGAAGATGAGCGACTCGAGCTCCTCCTCGAGCGGATCGTCGAGCTTCAGGCCGCGCTCGTCGACCACCTTCAGCCCGTTATCGCGCGCCGGGTTGTGTGACGCGCTGACCATGATGCCGGCGCCATGGTCGCGCGCTGCGGTGAGGTGAATCAGGGCGGGTGTCGGGCAGACGCCAAGTCGGTGCACATCCGCGCCCAGGGACATTGCCCCAGCCGCGACCGCGGAGGCCAGCATGTCGCCCGAGCGGCGCGTGTCCTGGCCCAGCAGCAGCGAAGCGCCATTGCCCAGCATGTGCGACGCAGTTGCGCGGCCCAGGTCGAACGCCAGCTTGGGCGTCAGGTCCTCGTTGGCAACGCCGCGGATGCCATCAGTGCCGAAGAGGCGGGTCACGGAGAGGGACTCGGCGAGATCGAGGGTGCGGGAGTGGGCTGCGGCTCGATCGTCAGCACCACCTTCACCTGCTCCGCGCCATTCACGCTGACACCTTCGGGCAGGTCGAGGTTGACGATCGCCTCCAGGTCGGTTGTCCGGCCCGCGACATTGATTGCCTCGGTCAGCGCGCCGTCGAGCCCGCCGATCGTGGCAGCTTCGCCGCTCAGCGTGACGATCAGCGGCTCGACGCTGATCGCGATGATGCGAAAGCCTGGGGCGGGCGCGCCGACAAGCACGGGCACCACGGGCAGGGTCCTGGTGGCGAGCTCGCGCGCGACCGCGACACGCACGCGCACCCGCTCCGGATCGATCTCCACGCCCGGCACCGGGTTGCCGTTGCCATCGACGGCTACCAGGTCGACGTCACGGTCGACGTTCAGTGCAGATGCGTCGATGCTGATTCGAGCCACGACCTGGTTGACCGACTCAACGCGCGACGCGGCGCCACGCAGCGTGACCGCGCTGGGCTCGATCTGTGGCGAGCCCACCGCGACCCCATCCGGGATCGTGCCCAGCTCGACCGTGACAGGCAGCGTCCGCTCAGCGACGGGATCCAGCTGGACCTGCACTTCGCGGGGCTGGAAGTCCACGATCTGGATGCGTTGGTCGAGCGATACGAGGGTCACGGGCACGGTGACTGGTGGGCCGCCGGGCAATGGGACGACGCCCGACAGGTCAACGTTGGCGGCGAACAGGTTGGGCGACAGCAGGACGTCGATCGGCGCGCGATAACGGATCATCGTGACGGGCGGGATCTCGCTGACGAGCGTCACGTTCGATGCTTGGCGGATGCGCTCGATCGGCACCTCACCGTTCCAGGTGCGCACGTTCTGGCCCAGCACCAAGCCCGTATAGAGCACGGTGGCGAGCAGGATCGCTCCCAGGCGGAGCGGCCAGTTGCGCCGCAGGAAGTCGGTGACGCGCCTCACTCTGTTCTGTTGCTCGTGGGGGCCGGATCGCGGCGGCGACGCGGCCGGCGCGAGGCGATGTTGCGACCGATCGCGCTGGCGCGCTCAGGCAGTCGCACCCGTTCCGGCACCTTGACGGCGGTCAGGGGCGAATGCTCGAGCAGCTCGACCAGCGCCTTGCCCAGGCGCGGCTCATCGAGGTCGCGCACGATCCGGCCGCGCTCTACGAGGCTGACGCTACCCGTCTCCTCGCTGACCACCACAGCGATCGCGTCCGTCTGCTCGGTGATCCCCAGCGCCGCGCGGTGGCGCGTGCCGAAGCGCTCGCGATAGACGCCGCTCTCGCTCAACGGCAGGACGACGCC
>DATBRX010000151.1:0-7143 GCA_036560085.1 Candidatus Limnocylindrales bacterium | reverse complement strand
GGGCTCGATCCTGCGCGCGCATCCCACTCATGACGCGCCCGCATCGGAGGGGGTGTTGATCGACGCCGTGGACCCGGTCAGCCTGTCCGGCCGATCACTTACGTCTCCACGCAGACTGACCTACGAGGATGGCGAGGACGGCGACAACGGCGAAACCGGCGATGATTTGGGCGGTATCGAAACGAGATGAGCCGCGTCGCGATGGTCTTCACCGGCGGGACCATCTCGACGCTGCCTGACGCTGCGGCCGGCGGCAACACGCCGGTGCTGCGCGGTGCGGACATCCTCGCGCGCTCACCGCGGGTCGCGCGCGTCGCTGAGATAGAGCCCATCGACTGGGGCCTCGTGCCCGCGTCGCACCTGCGCTTTGCCCAGATGATCGACATCGCGCGCCTCGTTGATGAGGCACTCGCACGACCTGATGTTGCCGGGGCCGTTGTGGTCCAGGGCACGGACACCATCGAGGAGACGGCACTCGCGTACGAGCTGCTGGTTCGATCGGACAAGCCCGTGATCGTCACCGGTGCGATGCGTGATGGCTCATCGCCCGAGTTCGACGGGCCGCAGAACCTGGCCGACGCGGCCGTCTGCGCCCAGTCGGCGGACCTGATCGGGGCCGGGGTACAGGTCGTGCTCAATGGCCTGGTCGTGGCCGCGCGCGACGTCGTGAAGAGCCACACGAGCGCGATGGACACCTTCCGCCCGCGCGACGGTGCCGCCACAGGGCGGGTCACAGCCGGGCGCCTCGTCCTCGACGGCACGCCGGCCCGGCGCGTCCGTCTGCCGCGCGTGCCGGATCACGCGGTCGAAGACGTGCACCTCGTCACGGCCGTCGCCGGCATTGAAGGCACGCTGCTGCGCGCCCTTCGCCCCTTGAAACCCGCGGCCGTGGTCGTCGCCGCGACGGGCACGGGTAACACGGGTGCAGACCTTCTTGTGGCCGCGACCGAGCTCATGGCCGACGGCTGTGTCGTGGTCGAAACCACCCGGGCGCCGCGCGGCACGATCCAGCCCTGGTACGCGTTCCCGGGTGGCGGTGCGCAGTGGCAGCGCGCGGGCGCCGTGCCGTCCGCGTACGACGGACCCAAGTCGCGCGTCATCGTGGCGCTCGCCCTGGCCGCGGGGCTGGACCGGGACGCACTGGCGGCGCTGCTGTGGCCCAGGTGAGCCAGCACGCCGACCTGTTGATCAGCGGACGGGTCGCCACCTTGGCCGGCGACCATGGATTTGGCTGGCAGCCGGGGATCGCCATCGCGGGTGGTCGCGTGCTGGCCGTGGGCGGTGAATCGGATCTGGAGCCGTTGGTCGGCCCTCGGACGGAGCGCTGGCGGCTGGCCGCTGACGAACTCGTCATGCCCGGGATCACCGATGCCCACCTGCATCTCATGACGCTCACCCTGGCGGCCGACCACATAGACCTGACCGGGCTCGACCTGCCCTCCGCGCTCGAAGCAGTCGCGCGGCGCCATCGCGCCATGCTCGACGCCGGAGAGGCTGACGCCTGGCTGTTCGGCCACGGCTGGTCGGCTCACGACCTTGGCGGCTGGCCCACTGCCGACATGCTCGAACGTGTCGCGCCCGGCCGGCGCATCGAGCTCGTGGCCCACGATCACCACGCTAGCTGGCTGAGCGTTGCCGCTCTTCGCGTGGCAGCGATCAGCGTCAACACGCCAGATCCCGAGGGCGGCGTCGTGCGGCGCGACCAAAGCGGCGAGCCAACGGGCATCCTGCATGAGACAGCTGGCGGGCTGATCGAATCGGCCATTCCGGAGCCGCCCGATTCATGGGTCGAAAAGTCGCTCGCGCGCGTCGCCCAGGAGCTGTCCGTGCTGGGCATCACCGGTTGCCACGATCCGGGCGAGCTCAGCGCCGATGTCCAGATCACCCGCGGCCCGGTCTTCTATCGCCGCCTTGCAGGGGAGGGCCGCCTGCCGCTGCGGGTCCACGCCTCGGTCCGCGCGCCACAGCTTTCGACCGCGATCGAGGCCGGCCTGCGCAGCGGCCAGAGCGTCGGTCGCTACACGATGGGCTGGCTCAAGCTCTTCGCCGATGGCTCGCTGGGCTCACGCAGCGCATTCATGCTCGCCCCGTACAGCGATGCCGCGAGCAATCCGCCGACCGGCGGACCAGTCGGCATGATCCTGACGCCGCCCGAGGATCTGGCCGATCTCGCGCACCGAGCCGAGGCGAACGGCATTGCCGTGCAGATTCACGCCATTGGCGACGCGGCGGTGCGGGCCGTGCTCGACGTCTTCGAGGCGCTGCCACCCGCTCCGCACGGCCTGCCGCTGATGCGGCGCATGGAGCATGCCCAGCTGGTCGACCCGACCGACCAGCCGCGCTTCGGCCGGCTGCGCGTGGCCGCGTCGGTCCAGCCGGTTCACCTGCGCAGCGACATTCCCCAGATTCGTCTCGGCTGGGGCGAGCGCGGCGAGTACGCGATCCCGTTGCGCGCCCTGCTCGACGGCGACGCTCTGATTCCCTTTGGCACCGACGCGCCGGTCGAGCAGCCCGATCCATGGCCGGGCATCGCCACCGCCGTGGTGCGGCGCGATCCCGCCGATGACTCGGCCGTTCCGGTGGGAGCGCGCCAGGCGATCGATCTCGCCCGCGCCATGCGCGGCGCGTGCCTGGACCCGGCACTTGTCGCCGGCCTGACCGACTGCGGCCATCTCAGGCCGGGGGCAAAGGCGGACCTGCTGGTCGTGCCTGCCGCCGGTTTCGGTGACCCGCTTGACGCCGCGGCGCTGGCAAGCACGCGGCCCCTGGCGACGCTGATCGATGGCCAGGTCGTGCACCGTGGCGCACGGTTCGACCCGTAGAATTTCAGGCGATGAATCGACTGCGTCGCGCGTTCCTACTGACCGGGCTCGCAATGACCCTGACCGCCTGTGGCGGCGGCGGTCCGCAGGCCAGTGGCGACGCGGCCTGCCCGCCGGTCCAGCGCAGCGGTCCCGACGGCCAGCCGGTGGACCTGTCGGGAGCGTGGAGCGGCAACGACGGTGGCCTGTACTACATCAAGCAGATCGGGACCTGCGTCTGGTGGTCGGGCCTCTCCAATTTCGAGGATCAGTATCCGGGCCAGGAGTGGATCATGACCTTCCGCGGCTCTATGAACGATGACGGTGTGATCAACGGCGATTTCGTCGACGTGAAGAGCAGCAATCCGGGCAGCGGCACGATGACGATCGAGGCGCGCATCGACGACGTGAATGGCCAGGGCGTCATCCAGCTCTACCGCACGGCGTCGACCGGTCATGAGATCGGCGTGACTTTCTGGCAACCCGCTCCTGAGCCGACGCCCACCGAGGTGCCCGCAGCCACCAATCCTCCGACAACTGCCCCTTCCTGAGCGTGACCCCACCCCAAATCACATAAACGCCCGTTGACATGGGGCCGGGTGGGCGCAATATTCGCGCCAGTGGCGCTCGGTCACTGGGGGGACGACCGCTTCGGCGCCCACCGGGAGTGGAGGAATTCGATCTCTATGAACTACAGGGAGATGCTCTTTACGCCAAAGGGCTTCCTGATGGTTGGCGGCGTCGTTCTGCTGCTGCTCGGCCTCGTCGGCTTCTTCGCCCTGAAGGATCCGTCGATGAGCTTCTTCTGGCTCGACAACAGCGAGAACTACGCTCACCTCGCGCTGGGCATCGTCGCCCTCGCGGCGGTCTACGTGCCCGGCCTCAACACGGCTCTGGCCCCGTACTACCGCTGGATCGTCATCCTCGTCGGCCTGATCGCGCTGTTCTTCGGCGTGTACGGCTTCATCGCCTCAGGCCCGGCACCGAACACGTTCGGGCTGACCAACCTGGAGCTCGGCGACAACCTGCTCCATCTCATCGTCGCCGCGTGGGCGTTCGCGGCCGCGTTCTGGGCGCCGCAGCGCGCCATGTCCTCCCGCTAGGGAATTACCGGCGTAAGCCAGAAGGCCCGGCTCGTCGCAAGGCGAGCCGGGTCTTTCTTTGCCCGGAACGGAGCGATCAGGCGGGCCAAAGCTAGCGGACCGCCGCCTCCACGGGCAGCGCCCCGCCCACTACGGCATAGCACGTGAAGAGCGCCACGGTCGCCACGCCGAAGGCGCCAAGGACGACCGCGCGCTGTACCGGCATCTCGCGCTGGGCCAGGGTCGCCGCCAGCCGCGGCGCGATCGATGGCACCAGCAGCACGATCAGGGCGAGCTGGAAGCCGGCGAGGTAGACGCCCGACTCGCCCAGGACCGACAGCCCGGCCACGCTGAAGACCACCAGGCCAATCATCGCGACCGCCGTGCCGGCCGCGCCAAGGATCGCCGCCCACGACGCGCGCGACGCGAAATACAGCTGCGCCCATACCAGGTGGAACATGCCCGCGCCGATCGTGTACAGGCCGAGCAGCCGGCCGCGCGCGAATGCGTCCGCAGCGTGGGCGAATAAGATCGCGGCCGCGGCGAGCGCCAGACTGGCCGCGATCGCTGCGAGCGGAAAGACCACGCCCACCAGGCGGAACGACGGGCCCAGGTAGCCGCGCCGGTCGAGGACAGTGGCCACGAGGATCGTGCCGATGAGCATGATCGGCAGGATTGCCATCAGCAGCATCGATCGGTCGTTATCGACCAACATGCCGCGATTCTGGAGCGGCGCGCCTTACGAAAACGCGAGGAATTCGAACGCGGGCGGCAACAGCGCCATAGCAGTCAGCAGGCCGATGGCGATGACCATGAACGCTGACAGCACGAATGCCTTCTGGATCGGCATCTGAGCGGCAAGCGCGCCCGCGAACCGCTCGCGAAAGAGCGTCGGCACCAGCAGCCCGATGATCCCGATCTCAAACGAGGTCGCGAGGATGTCCGCGAAGCCAACCTGCTCGGGCAGCCACGGCTCGGGTCCGATCGGCAATCCGACCGTGCGCGACATCACCCAGACCAGGACGGCGCCCAGGTTGACCGCGATCGCCGTTGCCGCGACCGGCGGCCGTGGCCACACGAGATAGACCTGCGCCCAGACGAGCTGGAACCAGCCCAGCGCGAAGAACAGAACGCCGAACAGGACGTATTCCTCGAGGTGCTCGCCGATCACGGCAAAGTGAATGCCCGCGGCCGCGAGACTCAGCGCCGCCGCGATGATCGCGAGGGGAGTGTGAACCGCGACCGTGCGCCCAGGCACGCCCAGCGCGCCGCGCCTGTCGAGTGCCGCGCCAACCACGACCGTCGCGACGAACAGCGCCGGCAGCGCCGGCATCAGGAACATGATCGCCTCGTGGTCGGGCAGTAAGCCCAGGCCGCCGTGCGCGAAGACGAACCCCATCGCGGTCATCCTACGCGGCCCCGACTAGAATGGACGACCCCGGGCGGCTAGCTCAGCTGGTTAGAGCACTTGCTTGACATGCAAGAGGTCACTGGTTCGAGTCCAGTGTCGCCCACCACCCGCCACTTTTCACGCCAAACGGCACTGCTGAGCCGCGGCAGCACAATGCAGAGTGGCGCGCGTGAAGCGAACAGTCGCCAGCGCAGCCATCACGCGCGAACAGCGGACGATCGACTGCATGCTCCGGATCTACTGCCGTGGCAAGCACGGAACTGCCACAGAGATCTGTCCCGACTGTGCCGCGCTCCACAGCTACGCCATGGAACGCCTCGAGCGCTGCGTCTACGGTACCGACAAGCCCACGTGCCGGCGCTGTCCCGTGCACTGCTACAGGCCGGCTATGCGCGAAGCCATTCGCGGCGTCATGGCGTACGCGGGGCCGCGCATGCTGTGGTCGCATCCCCTCCTCGCCATCCAGCACCTGCTCAAGGATCGCAAGCCCGCGCGGGAACGACCCGCCAAGGCTCCGACGAGGTAGTCGATGCGCACGACGGCGGCGGTCGGGCTCCGTGTCGACGCTCATACCGGCAACGAACTGGACGCGATCCTGCGGCCGCGGTCGATCGCGGTCATCGGCGCGTCCCGTAAGCGCCACTCGATCGGCGGGGAGCTGTTCCACAACCTGGTCGACGGGGACTTCGCCGGTGCCGTCTACCCGGTCAACGCGAACGGCGGCAGCGTCCAGGGCGTGCACGCGTACCGCTCCGTCCTCGACATCCCGGACGCGATCGATCTCGCGATCGTCGCCATCCCCGCCGAGTACGTGGCCGACGCAGCGCGTGAGTGCGCCGCCAAGGGAGCGCGCGGCCTGATCGTGCTGAGCGCGGGCTTCAGCGAGACGGGCGATCGCGGAAGGCAGCTCCAGGACGAGCTCGTTGCGACCTGCCGCGGCTCTCGCATTCGCCTTGTCGGGCCCAACTGCATGGGCGTCATCAACACCGCGGACGACGTCCGCATGAATGGCCAGTTCGCGCCGATCGCGCCGCTCCCCGGTCGGCTGGGCGTGCTCGCCCAGAGTGGCGCACTGGGTCTCGCGCTGATCCACGAGGCAGGCCGGCTGGGACTGGGCCTGTCGTCCTTCGTATCGGTCGGGAATCAGGCCGACATCGCGACCGACGACCTGCTCACGTACTGGCAGGACGACCCGCAGACGGACGTCATCCTGCTGTATCTCGAATCGATCGCCGACCCGCGCCGCTTCGCGCGCATCGCGCGCCGGGTCGCGCGCACCAAGCCGGTCATCGTCGTCAAGAGCGGGCGCACGGGTGCCGGCGCCCGCGCCACCTCGTCGCATACGGGTGCGCTGCTGGGCGCTTCAGACATCACCGTCGATGCACTGTTCGGCCAGGCGGGCGTGATCAGGACCGACACCCTGGCCGAGATGTTCGACGCTGCCGCCGTTCTGGCCAGCCAGCCCATACCGCCCAGCAACCGGGTCGCGGTGCTGACCAACGGCGGCGGGCCGGGCATCCTCGCCGCGGACGCCGCTGATGCGGCTGGTCTCGAGCTGCCCGTGCTGGGCGAGGAGACTCGCCACCGACTGTCGGCCCTGCTGCCGGGCGCTGCCGCGGTGGCCAACCCGGTCGACATGATCGCCTCAGCCACCCCGGCCGAGTACGCTCAGGCGATCGAGATCATCGGGGCGGATCCGGCGATCGACTCGCTGATCGTCATCTCCGGCCCACCGCTGGCCACCCCGGCGAGCGTGTTGGCGGGCGCCGTCCACGACGCGGTCGCGCACCTGCCGCGCCGCTTGAGCGTCGCGACGGTCTTCATGTCGACCGAGCAGCCGCGTGCCGCC